>CAJXRJ010000029.1 GCA_913058555.1 uncultured bacterium | reverse complement strand
GAGATCATGCCTAGTCTCGTGGGCTCGGAGATGTGTATAAGAGACAGCTCCCAAACGGACGCGTACCACGAGTAGGTATCGACGCCGCGAAGCTGAGCGAGAAAGACCGGCAGCCAGGGAGCGTAGACCATGGCCCCAAAGGCACCCGCGGCCAGAAACGGACGCACCGGGCGGGTCCGCGACACGAGCACAAGCGCGGCATGGGCGGGGATCAGGTGGTAGGCGATGTTGTGGGTCAGGAGCGCAAGGGCGAGCACCAAGCCGTAGGCGGCCCAGGCGCGCTGGCTGGCCCTGCGCCCCTCGCGCAGGCGGGACCCCGACCCTTCGATCGCGACCCAGAGGCGATAGGTGGCGTATAGGGAGAGGAGTGCAAGAAGCGAATACATGCGCACCTGGCCCGAGTAGTAAACCTGGCTCGGGGAAACCGCCACGAGCCATGCGGCAAGGAGCCCAACCTGTTGGCCGTGGAGTCGCTCGCCCACTCGGTAGCAGAGGCCCACCAGCGAGACTCCGGCAAGGACACTCGGGAGCGTCAGGGCAAGGGTCCCCTCCCCGAAGAGGTCGATCCAAAGGCTCAGGCAGAAGTAATAGAGGGGCGGGCTCGCGTCCTGGCGCAGCCGCTCTACGACGTCCAAAAGTGATCCTCTTGCGGTGATCCACGTGTTCGCCTCGTCCAGCACCAGCGCTGAGTCACCAAGGCCACGGAGCCTCAGGAACGCCGCCACCAGCAGGCAGAGGAGAAGACACAAACGACTCCCTGAAACCCGCGGGAGAGGACGGCGTCCCCATGCGGGACCGCGCCCAACGTGTCCATTGCCTTCCCCCTCCTCGGGAGCGATCGTGTCATGTCCCACGTGCATAGGCCTGCACCTGCTAACATCTCGTTCCCATGCTCGCCATCTTGGGAGGAGGAATCGCCGGCCTTACCGCGGCCGCCGAGGCGGAGCGCTGCGGGATCTCGTACCAACTCTTCGAGGCGGAGAACACACTGGGTGGCAACGCGCGCACCTTCCAGTGGAACGGGTTCAGGTACGACGCAGGCGCCCATCGGCTCCACGATCGGATTCCAACGGTGACCGCGCGGGTCAAGGAATGGCTCGGACCGGACCTGCACCCGGTGACCGCGCCCAGCCGGATCCAGTACGGAAGCCGCTTCGTCGACTTCCCGCTCCGGCCGGGGAATCTTCTGCGCCAGATGTCCCCTGCCGCCGGTGCCCGAGCCCTCGCCAGCTTCGCAGCCGCCAAACTCCGTCGAGGGGTCGAGCCAAGGAACTTCCAGGAGCTGTCCCACCAGCGCTTCGGCCGCGCCATCGCCGAGCCGTTCCTCATTCGCTACTCCGAGAAGCTCTGGGGCGTGCCCGCCCACGAACTCTCCACCGAGGTCTCGGGCCGGCGGCTCCATGGACTGAGCCTGCGGGGCATGCTCACGGGGAGGCGCGGAGCCAATGCCCTTGAGGGCACGTTCCTCTACCCGGCTGGGGGCATTGGGGACATTGCGGACGCCCTGGTCCAGCGCTGCGAGCCCTCACGGCTCCGGACGGGCAAGAGGATCACGTCCATCGAACACGACGGCCGTCGAATCCACACGATCAAGGTGGGAGGCGGTTCCCCCATCCCGGTCACCCGGGTGATCTCCACGCTGCCCCTCGCGCTGCAGACGCAGCTCTCAGCCCCCCACACCGATCCCGCTGCGCTCACAGCCGCCTCCGAGCTTCGGTACCGCCACGTGGTCCTGGTGGCCCTATTCCTCGACCGCCCCAAGGTCTCTCCCTACGCTTCCACCTACTACCCGGACGCCCAGGTTCCGTTCACAAGGGTGCACGAGCCGAGGACCCGCAGCGCCGCGATGTCTCCAGAGGGAAAGACCTCACTGGTCGCGGAGCTGGTGCGCTTCGGGGACGACGTCGATTGGAAACGTGCGGACGACGACTTGGCGCGCGAGGTCATCGAGAGCCTCGTGAGCACCGGCGCCATCCAAAGCAGCGACGTGATCGGCCACGAAGTTCAGCGCCTGGGAAGCGCCTACCCAGTGCTCACGACGGACGCCATCGCGCAGGTCGAAGTGCTCCGTCGCACGCAGGAGAAGCTCTTGAACCTCGACTTGGTGGGACGCGCGGCCACCTTCCAGTACCTGCATATCCATGACCTCATGGACTCCGCCCAAAGATGCGTCCAGTCGCTCGCACGACTCGAGGGCCCATCCCCTCGGTCCGAAGGAGCGGTCGGTTGAGCTTCGCCCATGACCCAGGGGCCGTCCCGCCCCCACTGCAAGCGGCCCTCAATGACCTCCCCCGGCCGCTCTTGATCTTGAGCACCGCGGTCGGACGGGGGATGTATTCCATCGGTGAGGCGCTGCTAGAGCGCACCGGCTCGGACGGCGTGGAACACCGGGCCATTGAGGACTTCCTCCCCCCCGCCGCGATGCGCGAAGACGTGGAGCGCTATCGGGCGATATCGTCAAAGTTCCCCTGGCTCTTGAACATTGCCTACCGAGTGCCGCTGATCTACCAGCGCAAGCTCTGGCGGGAGCGCAGGCTCCAAAGGACGGACCTCTCACCCCTGTCCAAGCACATCGCAGAAGGCGGATTCCGATCGGTCCTGACCGTGAGTCACCGCCCGACCTTCTGGGCCGCCCTGGCCAAGGAGCGCGCGGGGATCGACGTGCCTTTGGTGGGGCTATCCGGCGAGTATGGCTCAAGCCTCGGCTGGCGCTATGTGCCATGGAGCGCCATCCAGCGCTTCCTGAGCCCGGTCCCCCGGAAGGAGATTCGCTTCCCTGTTCCCACCACTACGGCCTTCGAAGAAGTCACGCTCCCGGTGCGGCGGGAGTACGAGGAGCTGGCCAAGATCCCCGGGGACCCGAACCAGGTCCTCGTCGTCTGCGGACTCTGGGGCCAGGGCCCCATCGATCGACTCCTGGCGGAGCTGCGCGGTCTGTCCGCAGACCTGACGCTGCACGCGGTCTGCGGAGAGAACGCAGGGCTCCTGCGGACCGTCGAAGACATGGGCGACGGCCAGATTCAGACTCATGGGGTCGTGCCCTCCCTTGCGCCGCTGATGAAGCGCTGTGGAAGCGTTCTCACCAAGCCCGGGATCGCCACCTTGCTCGAAGCCCACGGCGCCCGGCGCCCGATATTCCTCATCCGCGGCATGCCCGTGGCCGAGGACAACAACCTGCGGTACGCCCTGGAGCACATGGACGCGCGAATGTACTCGCAGGACGCATTCCGCACGTGGCATTGGGCGGCGGCAGAGGCCCAGGACTAGGCGAAATGGCACGCATCGCTCCCCTGATTCGGCACGCGCGAAAGCACCCGCGCTACTTCGCCCACCTGGCTCTCAAGAAGCTCCAGTTCGCCGCGCGCTACTCCTGGATCAAGGCCCATGGCGCCAGCGACAGGCAACGCCCCGACCCCTTGGTGGTCAAGCTCATGCTCAACTGGCGCTGCAACCTGCGCTGTCCGATGTGCATGCTCTGGGGCGATGTGGGTTGGGTCAAGGACGTGAAGGAGAACCACGACTCCGACCTCCCCTGGGAAGTGGTGGACAAGGTGTTTGCACGGGGCCTGCCCCGCAACGCGTCTTTCATCCTTTCCGGCGGCGAGCCCCTGATGTACCCGCACTTTGGCCGCCTCATGGGCGAGCTCAAACGCCACCGGCACTTCGCCGTCACCTGCACCAACGGGTTGCTACTCGAGGACTACAAGGACGAGATCGATGGGAATCCGTACCCGACGTTCCTGATCTCCCTGGACGGCCATGAAGCGGTCAATGACGCCCTGCGCGGCAACGGGGTGTACCGGCGTGTCATGGCCAACATCGACGCGCTCCAAAGCCTGAGGCGGCCGCCTTTCATCGCGATCCAGTTCACGGTGATGCCCGAGAACGTCTCGTCCATCACCTCGTTCTGCGAGGAGATGGTCGAGCGTGGCGTGGACTGGATCCTCTTGAACCCGGGCTGGTTCATCACCCCGAAGCAGGCCGAAGCCTACGAGCACTTCATGGCCGACAAGTTCGGGGTCGAGGCCAAGACCGACCGCGGCTACCTGCGGGAGTACGACTACGACAAGGACGAATTCGAGGCGCAGCTGCGGGCGGTGACGGAGCGCAAGTGGCCGATTCAAATCGCCTCGCACCTCCATGAGCCCGAGTGGGTCACCGACTTCATCGACTCTCCGGACAAGATCCTTGGGGACCGTCTCTGCTACAAGCAATGGTTGCGCCTGGACGTCCTGCCCGACGGGCGCGTTCCGCCGTGCGTGCAGTTCCCCGACCACACCGTCGGCGACCTTCGCGTTCAGAGCCTCGACGAGGTGTGGCAGGGCGACGCCAATCGGCGCTTCCAGAAGGTCATCACCGAGGAGAGCCTCTCGGTTTGCGCGAAGTGCGACAACCTCTATCTGTACGGCCCCAGGAAAGGCTAGAGCGGTGCCCATCGACTTCAGAATCAGGGACTACGCCTCGCCGCGTCTCCTCTTTTCCCTCCACCGCACCATGTCGCGGCTGGAGCGGGCGGATCCCGCGGAACTGCGGCGCTACCAGGCGAGCCGCCTGCGGGCCGTGCTCAGCCACGCCCAAGCGGCCTGCCCGCACTGGCGCGACACGTTCAAGGAGCGAGGATTCGACCCCAGGGACCTCCAGGACCCGGCGCAGCTGCAGCAGCTCCCTGTGCTCACGAAAGACCGCCTCAGGCGCGAGGGAGACAACCTGCGGGACCGGAGCGCCAGGCGCATCTCCTGGTCCGCCACGAGCGGGACGTCGGGGGAGCCGCTGAGGGTGGCCCTGGACCACCGGGCCCGCGCCCTTGAGTTCTCGTTCTACCGGCGCGCTTGGAGCTGGGGCGGTTACCGCCTGGGCGCCCCGTTCGCGGAGCTCGGCACCTATCACTTCCTGAGGTCGGGCCGCGACCCGAGCCGCCTGCTGCATTGGCAACCGACGCTGCGCCGGCTCATGATCAACTCGTCGCGCGTCTCGCCGGCCGAGTTGCCGGAGGTGCTCCGCGCCCTCCAGCGACATCGGCCGCGATTCCTGAAAGGCCTCCCCTCCGCCCTGCAGCACTTGGTGCGCTGCGCCGAGCTCAGCGAGACATCCGTCCCCCCCATGCGGGCTGTGTTCTCCGCCGGGGAAGTGGTCACGGCGCGGGCCAGATCCCAGATCCAAGGAGCCTTCCGCTGCCGACTCTTCGACGCCTACGGGCACATGGAGCGCACCATGGCAGCTAGCCAATGCGAGGAAGGCCGGTATCACATCCACGGCGCCTACGGCGTCTTGGAGGTCGAAGGTGTCGAGCGTGCTGAGGACGGCGTGGAGAGCGGCCGCGCCCTGGGAACCGGCATCCACAACCTGGCGCAGCCCCTGGTCCGCTACGACACGGGCGACCGGGTGATCCTCGATCCCGACCCAGCGCCCTGCGGCTGCGGCCGCACGCTCCCTACCCTGCGCGCCATCGAAGGCCGGGTCGTGGATGTGATTACGACCCCCGATGGCCGGGCCCTCAGTGGCCTCCCCATGGTGTTCGATGCCATCGCCGGAGTGGACGTGCTGCAGCTCGTTCAGGCGGCCGGCGACGTCGTGGTCGCCCGCGTCGTGCCCGGGCGCGGCTGGACCGACGCGACCGAAGCAGCGCTGGCGCGTGCAGCGGGGCCAGCGATCGGCGCGGGCATGCGGTTCGAAGTCCGCCGGGTCAGCGCGGAGGACCTGGCGCGTACGGAAACCGGCAAGATCCGTCCGGTGGTCACCTGAGGGGCCGTGGCAGAACGGCGATTTCTCTCCGACGTTGAAAAGGGGTCGTTGGCCCGGCAGTCAAACCTCCACTAGGACTCGTCCAGCTCGTAGAGCTCGCAGCAACGGGAGCAATAGGGAAACAGGCCGTCCTCGAGGAGCGAACCACGGAAGCGCCGCATCGCCTCCCCGTTCCAGATCTCCCCGAACGGCTTCTGGTCGATGTTCCCGAGCTCGTAGTCGTGGAAGCCCTGACAGACGATCATCTGCCCGTCCGGCTGGATCACCGCCCGCGCCCATGGGTTGTGGCAGTAACCTTCGCCAAAGAAGACGTCCGGCGCGAAGTAGTGCAGCTTCGGATCCCAGCCCTTCACGGAGAGTCTTGGGCGCCGGCCGAATTCGAAGGACCACCGGCGGGACATGATCTGGCGCTCTTGGTCCCGGAGAACGTCCGGATCCACGTTGCCCACATGGATCATGAAGCCCGTGCCAAAGTGGGGTTTCAAGCCGAACGAAGAGCGAAAGCGCTCCTCCGTCTCCCGCTGCATGTCGCTGGTGGAATAGATCTGATGCTGGAGCTTGAAGTGATCGACGCCCAGCCCATGCGCGATCTCCGCCGTCGCCACCAGGTGATCCTGGTTGTGGCGAGTGACCGTGCAGCAGACCTCGATCAACGGGAAAGGCGTCCGTGCACGGCGCCGAGCCTCCATCAGGTGACGGATGCCCGCGACGGTCTTAGCGTAGCTATCGTCCCCGATCCGAATGGCGTTGTTGATCTCCTCCGGCCCGTCGAGACTCGCCACGATGTAATCGAGCCCCGCGACGACGATCCGGTCCGCCATCTCCGGCGTGATGCGCGTCATGTTGCTGTTCACCGAAGTGAGCAGCCCCCGTCGACTCGCCATCCCGATCAGCTCCGGCATGTCGGGGCGCAGGAAGGGCTCGCCCCCGAAGAAGTAGAGGTACGGCCTCCACTCCGCGAGCTGCTCGAAGAAGCGGTCCCACTGGTCGTTGGAGAGCTGCCGTGCGATCGTCTCCTTCGGGAGGTTCTTGAAGGCCCCGTTCTCGCCCCACTCCCAGCACTGCACACAGCGCAAGTTGCAGGCGTAGTTCACGTTGATGGTCACCAGCGGCGGCGCCGCGGCCTTCAAGTCCGCGCCCTGGAGCTTGCGGGCGGAGCGGGCCTTGGTGGTCCAAAAGAGGCGCGCGAGCCCCCGGAGCTTCCGGGGCTCGTTGAGGCCATAGTGTGCGAGCCTTCGCACGGTTCGCAAGACCACCGCTAGTCGCCCCCGCGGCGCCTGAGAAGGGCGCGATCCAAGAGACCATCGGGAAATAGTCGCCGTGCGACCTCGTAGATGGCCGCCTTCCGGGGGACGACCCGGCGCGCCGAGCGGCGCGTTCCTTCGAGGTACCCGACGATCGCCTCGGCGACCAGCCCGTTGCGCTCCTTCGGGATGTGGCGAAGCTCCTCCTCGAAGCGCCGCAGGGCCCCTTCGCAGCGCTCCCGGTGACGCGAGGCCTTGGCCGCGGCGGAACCCTCAAAGTGGGCCGTGGTGCGGGCAAAACATCCGGTGTTGAAGATACCCGGCTCCACGAGGTGAAGGCCCACCCCGCTACCCCGGGTCTCCCGCCGCATGGCGTCCACGAGCGATTCGAGGGCGGCCTTCGAGGCGCTGTAGGCACCCAGATAAGGCACCGCCACCCGCGCACAAACCGAGGAGACAAAGACGATCTCACCTTTCCCCTGCTCCAGGAACGAGGGGAAGAGACGGTTCGTCAGTTCCAGAGTCCCAAAGACGTTGGTCTCGAACTGCTCGCGAATCTCGGCCCGCCCCACGTCCTCGACGGCGCCGATCTGGCTGTAGCCGGCATTGTTGACGAGGCCCTGGAGCTCACCGCCCGCCCGGCTGAGTACCTGGTCGACGGCGGCTTCGATGGACTCGGAACAACACAGCTCCAAGGCCGTCGCCTCCAGGCCCTCGGCCTCCAGCTGCGCAAGGTCCGCCGGCTTCCGGGCCGTCGCAAAGACCCGCCAACCCCGCCGTTTGGCGAGGCGCGCCGTCTCCAGTCCAAACCCAGAGGAGGCGCCGGTCACGAGGACGCTTTGGGTCGATTTCATCGGAGTCGGCCTGGGCTCTGCACCAGGGGATGGTAACCGGCCCTGAAACCGAACGAAGAGGCTACGACGGGAACCTGTGCTGACAGGACACGCCGCTGCTGCCGGCCGCCGTCCAACCCACGGGAGGCTCGTTGACGGTCGAGCGTCACCCTGCACTCTCAACCCTGGTTATCGCCGGGTGTCCGCGTCTGGCCCATCCCCACCTGGAAGGCCGTCGCGACCCAGCGTCACAATGGTGGGCCGAGCCCCGGGGACCTCCGGAGGCACAAGCAGGAACTCGCGGCCCCATGGGTCCGTAGGTAAGTAGCCGTCCACTCCGCAAAACTCAGGCAAGCTGGACGGCCACGTCCCAGCATGCTCTTCGGCATAGGCGTCGCGCAATTCTGCGAGCCATTGAAGCGAATCCTCCAAGTCCCGAGACCGCTCTTGGCCCAGGGCCTCCTTCGCGCGAGGCACGGAGTAGAGCCACAGAAAGCAGATCGCCACCAGGCTGACCAAAGTCGTCACAGCCCAGCCGAATCGAGCTGCACCAAATTCACTGGCTGACGCGCCCGCCTCGCCCCGTCCTGAACTCGGCTTGCGCGCGGCCCATTCCAGGTAAAGCGCCACACCGGCCCCGGCGGCGCACCACTGTACGCCCCCAAGCAGTGCGTACCAGCGTGCCGCATTCCACACCCACTCCTCGTGGGAGCCCGCAGAGTCGAAGGGACCGCCTAGACCCAGGTAGTACGCAGCCCAATGACAGGGGAGGTCCAGTACGTCGACGGGAATGAGCACTCCCTTGCGCCCTGGGCTGGCGAGTTGCTCGGCGGCCAGAAACAGTACGAGCGCCGTGTGGGCTCCGACGAAGGCTGTCGGGACCCAGAAAAGGCGACACGGGGCCAGCAGCCTCATGGGCCTGCTCTCTTCGAACGATCAATCAACGGGACAGCTCTCGTCTTTCGTGTGGACGCATGATCTTAACCGCCCTGGGTGCTTTGGCCGTCATGGCGTAGGGCACAGGCAGGCGATAGTCACCTCTTCGCATCACCCGAGATGGTAGCCAGCTGTGGCAGCACTGCGGGGATGCGGGCGGCGTGATCGATCGATGCGAGGAAGGCGCCATGCCTCCGGGCTCTAGTTCGGGCCCCAATCGCAAGTCCGCGCACAGGCGCTCCCGATAACGGGAGGCACACTCTGGGGATTCGACCTCGCCGCTGACGGGACGCACGCCATGTTCGCGACCAGATCGGAGTTCTGTGTCCTGAACCTGACGAACGGGATCCTGAGCTTCCTCTACGACCACTGTCCCTGCAGCCTTAGCCAAAGGGGCCTCGCGACTTCCGGCGACGGATCCGTCCGGTGGACTCAGCGGAGCCGTCTGCCCGGCGGGGCCCGGCGCCCTCGACGCCCGATGCCGCCGTCACTCCCCCGGCGCTGCTCGCCCTCAGGCGGTGACCGTTGAAATCACGACGTGACTCAAGATCAAGAGCGTGTTGACTGCCCCTAAGGCGAGCCCAAGGTTCTGGAAGCGCTGGCTCCTGGCCCCGGCACAGCCAAACACGGCGAGCATGAGTGCCAGGTGCAGTGGGAAGTTCAACACGGTCAACTTCACCAGGACGGAATCCACACGATCCACCGTGATCGCAAAGAACCCGTTCTGGCCCTGCAAGACCAGGTAGATGAAGGCCCAGGCGAGGAAGCTCGCGACCATCGTCCTCAGCATCGGTCGCTCCCGGCCGCCCTCGCCTTGGGGCGTGGTGCTGGGCTCATCCGTACTCGACGGGCGACGGTCGTCCCCGCTTTCGGCGTCGTGGTTCATCATCACAGTGCCTGCATGGTAGGCGGTCCAAGCGCCACTGGTGCCGCCTGCTCCGATCTCCCCTTCCCCGCGCCCGAGGGGGTGAAGTGGGGCGCTGGAGGTCCAAGCACCAGCGCCAATTGCGACATCCTCACATTCACCCTGACGCTGGATCCGAAACGCTTCCCCAGTGGGCGATCCAGCTCTCCGCTTCTCTCAAGCCATCAACTTGTCGAGCGCATCCAGGTTCGCGTGCCCGTCCTCTTCACCAATCTCCAGCAAGAGGCGAAGGTAGTCATCCTGGAACAACACCGTCGAGGCGAGCACCTGGCTACGGTCGTTAGTACCCCCGAGACGCCGAAGCAGAAAGCGAAACATCCACGGCAGTTTCGGCTCGAAGTCATTCGCGAGCGCCCCCAGATCGCGCGAGGGGCGAATCACCAGCAAACCAACGTTGCGCAGGCCGTTGCGCTCGCCCTCGGGCACTTTGGCGATGAGCGAATTGATGCGCTCCAGCTGCAGCGCATCCTGGTCCACTACATCGAGGAACATGGCGGCAAAGAGATTGCCGGTGATCTGGGCCGGGCTCGGGGCCCCGTGGAAACGGGGGATCTCGGCCTCTTTGCCCGTCGGCCGGTAGCGCGTCGAGATGGCGAGCAAGCGCTCAGCGCCCAGGTGCACTGCCGACGCGAGCGGCGCCGTCAGGCGGACCCCGCCGTCCCCGTAAAACGTGCCGCCGACGTCCACCGCGGGGAAGAACAGGGGCAAAGCCGCCGACGCCATGACGTGCTCAAGCCGCAGGTTCGTTCGAAAGGCGCGCCGCAGCGGGCGCTCCCACTCGTGGAACTCCGAGCCACTGCAGAACGAGATCGTTCGGCCAGTGGCGTACTCGAGGCCCAGGAGCGCCACGGCGCGCACCGCGCCGCGGTCGATATTCTCTTGCACCCGGAGAAGCTCGCTCGAGCCATACGACTCGTGCAAAAACTCAGCAAGGGGCGCGGTATCGACCATGCCACGGATCGGATCTAGGCTCGGGGCCCATCCGATGGCCAGCTTCGAGAGCACGCACATCGCGTGATAAAGCAATGGCAGCGTCCGAACCTCGAAGACCCGTCCAACCTCGATCCTGCGCCAAAGATCCTCGAGCGTCTCCGTCGCCTCGGCAAAACTCCCGGGCCGGTTTGCCAGGTGAGCGATGTTGATCGCCCCTGCGGAAACCCCGGTCAACAGCTGAGGCTCGAACTCCGGCCGCGCGGAAGCAAAGGCACGCAGCACGCCAGCCTGGTAGGCAGCCCGCGCACCCCCGCCCCCGAGGAAGAGTGCCAACCCCTCGTTGATGGAAGTGCTCATCAATGCAGCCCTGGCGCGACGACGCGGAGCGAGCGCCCGTCCTGCGGGCGACGAACATCTCCGAACGTGTTGACAGACCAGTCCTGAGGCCCTTCCGCAGCCTCCCCAGCAAATCCTGCGCGAAAACGACTGAACCAAGCAGCCGCCACTAGCACGCGTCGCGCATCCAAGCAAAGCACGCGCCGCCAGCGAGGCCCGTGCCCATCAGCCAGCAAACGGCGGCGTTTCAGAAAATGAAGAGCACGAGGTTTCGGCACCCCCTGGGATCCCCCCCAAGCGGGTTGAGTCAGGCCCACGGGTGAATTCGAGGCGCAGTCAAGGCTCCTCCATCCCCGTGTGAAGGGCGACGTGCCTTTGAGTATTGGCATCCAGGCGCGTTCAGGGCGAGATGGAACTTGAAGCATAAGCGAGCTGCGACGTTCGCTTGCGTCGGGCCGCATCAGGAGTGATAACCGCCCGACCAAGGAGCAGCGTCATCTGCGAGGCCCACAGTTTACCGCTTCAGCCTGTCGTCGGAGGCGACTAGCCGTGGAGTCTACTCTCTCTCTTCGCGCCCGCCGGCCGGAGTGCCGCTTCTCGATACGGCCATACCTTCAGAAGATCGGACATGAGTGAGAGGTCAACCGTTCAGGTGATTGAGTCATCGACCATTCGCCACCGCCACACCCGCCTCACACCTCTTCCCCTGGTTCGCGTCGCGCCGGGGCGCCCGAACTACGATGGTGTTCTCCGAAACGACACTGCCAGCGCGGCCTCTGCCCCGTACCTGGACGCGGCGACGGGTCCAACTCGGATCGGTTCAAGATTCGCTCATCGACCGGTCGATCCGGCAGAGAAGACACGGCCCGAGGGACGCCGTGACCTTTCCGCCGTAGGGCGTAGAGGAGACGAGGGGGGGTGCGCAAGCACGCCACAATCCAAGGGCAAATTTGAGACGGGAGGGCAATGTGGTTCCACAGGAACACAGAAACGGGCGACGAGCGCTGCGATGGCGCGACGCTCCATCAGGAACAGAGTCACGCCGAGGCGCAGCGCTTGTTGCAACCCTGGTAGTGTTTGTCTCCATTGCGGGACTGGTCGTGGCATCGCAGCAGCTGGCCTCGACAGAGATCAAGGCCTCTCGCAAGTCCATTGAAGATGTCCGTGCCGCTGGCCTCGCCCAAGCGGGTGTCGAGCAGACCAAAGCCATCGTGGCCGGTGCCATGGACCGCATGGGCGTGTTTGACCCCCTCCAAGGCGTGCGCTCACTCTTCGGTGACGCGAATGTCGGAGAGAGGGTCGACACACTCCGCGCGCAGCCAATGCTCAGCAACGGTGTCAACGTCGGTGAGTACACCGTCGCCATGACGATGATCCAGGACAATCCACAGGACGTTACTGTCGAGATCACTTCAACTGGTTACGTCCCGGCTGCGCCCGAGAACCTGAGGCCCGGTGAGCATCTCGCCGCCTGGGACTCAGTGACCGTCACCGTGCGCATGTCGGTTGCACCGAGCAGCGTTTTCGACTATTCGTACTTCGTGAACAACTGGGGTTGGCTCTACGGCAACACGATCACCATCAACGGAAACGCACGTAGCAATGGCCAGATGGACGTCGGCGGCTACCGACCGAAGATCACGGGCCAACCGATCTACGATGCCGTGGAGTGGGATGGCTCTAACGCGACGCTGGGCAGCTTGACCTCAGAAGGCGGTCTCTACTCCGGTTGGGACGTGGCCAATGCTGACCGAGTCCAGGGAACGGGGGGGGCTGCCCCGAACAACTACGACTTCGAAGATCAGATCGAGATGCCCAACCTGACGGATCTCACTCGCTATGAAGCGTTGGCTACTCGAGAAGGCTCGTCGATCACAGTCGGTGGCGTCGTAGTTTCGGACGGGATCGTCGGAGACGATCCTGCGGAGTCGCAGAACCTATTCCTCGTTGGCACCCGCTCCGATCCGATCGTTCTCAACGGTCCAGTGGTCGTTCGCGGCGATGTCATGATCAGTGGCTTCGTCACCGGTCAAGGAACGCTCTATTCCGGTGGCAACGCCTACATTCCGGACTCGATTGAGTACCTGAACGGCCCGACGAGCTCACGCCCGGCACAGAACTCGCGCCAGGCAACTGAATCTTGGCTCGAACGGAGCTGGGACAAGGACTTCCTCGGCGTCTTTGCTAGGGAGAACGTTGTCGTCGGTGACTTCACCGACTCGACATGGAGGCGGTACGTGAAAGGCTGGCTCAGTTCACCGATGAACTCGTCGGACGAAGATTCCGGCACTGACTTGATTCCGCACACTCGTGCAGGAAAAGACGGTGTCTACGGCACGGCTGACGATGACGTCCTTGAGGGCGACAACGTGTTCTCCGTCGAGGTCTACTCCGCGGCGGACGATGCCCTCGGCGTCATCCCCCCGGGATTCTCCATCGGCGATGCGATCCCCGGCACCGGCGAGGACATCGACGGTGACGGACAGCGAGACGGGACCCTGACTTTGGCGGATTTCGACTTCACCGATCCGCTGGTCACAGCGCATTGGGAAGGAAACATGCCCGCCTCCGGAATCAGCCGCTACTCGGACATCGCGTCCATGTATGCGAACAACCTCGACGGAACGTTCTACACGAACCACGCGTTCTCTTGGGTCGTGTTCGGTCGGCAGCCGGCGCGCATCAATGGCGCGATGATCGCGCGTAACGAGAACATCGTCTACGGGACTTCGAAGCTCGACTTCAACTACGACGCACGCCTCATCGGCGGTGGCCTAGGGATGCTCGGTGACATGCTTCCGCTCATCGCGCAGCCAATGGAAGTCGTCCAATGGCGCCACAACCAAAACGATCCCATGAGGGCCGTGACGCCGTAACGGTCAGAGAGATCGGGTATTGCAGCGGGCGGCAAGTGACTTCACTTGCCGCCCGCTTCCGTTCAGACCAGTACGCACCCGAACCACTCAACGGGCCGCAGAGGCCACCCCTCAGGCGGCGAAAGGGCCTAAACGCGGGTACGCCCGAGGACCAGCCTCGCCACCATGCTTTGCGCCGGATTACGAGTCAGGCACCCTCGTCGGGCCAGCAAGCGTCGATCAATCAAAGAGACTGTTGAAGATCAAGTAGCGACTTCCGGAGCTTGCCGTACACCACGGCTTGGACGGGGATGGCTTCATCGATCGCCATGCTCGCGGCTACGCCTGCGCTCTGGCCGAGGATCATGAAGACCGGCTCCATGCGAATGGACCCAAACGCCACGTGGGAAGACGACAGGCATACGGGCACCAAGAGGTTGGTGCACTCAGCCTTCTTCGGGACAATAGAACGGTAGGAGATGGGGTACGGCTTGGGGCACGGATGTCCGAAGCCCCCTTCATTGCGGACGGTCGTGACCCCCGCTTCCTCCACCACCACTCGCTGGCAGAAATGCGAGTCCATCGCGTAGGAGGCCAGGCCGATGGAATCCTCCGCGACCGTCCTTGATTCGCAGTTCGCCTGGGTCATGACGTAGCTCGAGTGCATGCGACGGCCCTCTCGAACGTACAGCTGATGGGGCCAGAACCCTGTTTCGTTGAATTCCTCGGGATCCAACCCGAAACGATGGACGCGCTGCTTCAGAGCGTCAGGCACCTGCGGGTCATTGGCAAGGAAGTACATCAAGCCCAGCTGGTAACCCACATGGTCCTGGAAGATCCGCTCCCGCGTCTTGTACAGGTCAGAGAAGCTCACCGGGAGCCCGCGGCGCGGTGCCGGCAGCTCTGAGAAGGTCACATCCTCATACGTCCCATCGGCCCACGTGTAGTTCCCGCCGACATAGTCTGAGCTGAAGCTCCCCGCATTGTTGCTGTCGCCGTTGCGCATCTGGACCGGGCCGTCGGTCATCGGCTTGACGGTGTAGTTCAGGGTCCACGTCAAGCCTGGATCGGCATGGAGGAATCGGGCGAGCAACGCATAGCGATTCGGGTCGTATCCCGGGGGCTTCGGGAAAGGGACCTTGTCGTCACGGTTGGATAGGTACATCCGAAAATTGAAGGCCTGGAGCTTGTGGTCCCCATCGCCAGCATTCCCCTTCCCAACGGCAATCCCCGGCAGCAGTCCAGAGCCGGGATTCCCGGGTTCCTTGAAGGGGCTCAGCGGGAGACCACAAAACTGATAGACGCCCTTCCAGGACACTTGCTGCCACTGCCCGGCCAACGACTCCCCGTAGGTCCCGACCGGCTCGCGGCCGACGTGATAGGAGACGCCCGCAGCCGCCATCAGGTCTCCCTCATAGGTGGTGTCCATGAAGACCTTCGCTTGCACCGTCTCGCCCGTCCCTAGATGGATGCTCGTCAATCGCACGCCATCCATCTTGACGGACTGCAAACACCGCCCCAGCAGGACCTCCACGCCCGCCTCGTCCAGCATCTCTCGGAAGAGGCTCTCTGCGCTGGAGGGCGAGAAATTGACGTTCTTCCCGAGGCGCGAGTAGAACTCCAGAGCCATCCCACCAATCGAATTCTCTGTGCCCAAATCGGACGCAGTCAAACCTCCGGAAGTCATCCCGCCCACATGCTGATTGAAGGAGAGCAAGATCACCTTCTTTCCGAGACGGGCCGCCTGGATCGCGGAGGTCACGCCAGCGGGCGTCCCGCCATAGACAAGGACGTCGCACTCGACCACCTTGGTTTCGAATGACTCCGACGGCTGATGGTAACGGGGGAGGTCGTCGGCCCCGGCAGGACGGCCAAGGAAGAGGGCTGCCAAGGAGGCCAGCGCGCAGGCGGCGGTTCTATTCATGCGATTCGATGTAGCAGGCGCAACGGGAGGCTCCGGAAGCTCATTGGCCCAACTTAACGTATGCCAATCGGGCTCAATCGGGCCGCACCGGAACGGGCTTCGTCAAACGGTGGAAACGGACGCGGGGGGCGAGGCTTCTGAGCCTAGCAAGGGACCGGTTCACACACCAACGGCACAGACCTGGGGTGAATGGTCACGCCGATGACCCCGGTGGCCTTCAAGGCCCCGACCGGGCATCGTCTCGGCATCCGCTCAGCCACGGGCCGCTGCGGGCCCGCTCAAGCACCGCTAGCCCAAGCCCCGCGTTCATTCCGATGGCCGTCGGATCTCCCTCCGCCAGGGAGTCGGCCTCAACCCACGCTCAGAAGAGGCTGCCGACGTAAAAGGCAATCGCGGCAGCGATCGCGCCGATGGCCAGCGTTTCGAGCCCCGAGCGCCACCATGGCGCTGGCGACCAGCGACTCTTGAGGCTGCCGATCGCAAAGAACACAGCCCCCGTCGTGGTGATAGCGAGGGGGAACGCATTCTCCAGCCCGAGGACAAACGGCAGCAGCGGAACGACACCGGCCGCAAGGAAGGCGATGAACGTGGCACCCGCCGCCCGGATCGGGGAGGGTGGCGTCGACGAGACCCCGTACTCCCCCGCGAGCATCAGCTCAATCCAGGTCTGGCGCCTTCGGGTCACGGCGGCTGTCGCTTCCTCCAGTACCCGCCCTTCGAGGCCCTTCGCGCCAAGGATCTGGCGCACCTCTTCCCGCTCCCCCTCCGGGTCCACGTCCAGGTGCCTTTCTTCGATCGCGCGCAATCGCTGGACGTCGTCGACCTCAGCCTTGGTGCCCATGTAGTTGCCCACGGCCATCGAGAACCCATCGGCCAGGATGTTCGCCACACCGAGCGTGATGATGACCGCAGTCGGCAGACCGGCCCCCTGCACGCCCGCGACGATTGCGAAGGTCGTGACCGCACCGTCCACGGCACCGTACACCACATCACGGAGGTGCCCTCGATGCCCAGCACTCGCGAGCCGGGCACGAATGGCCTCCGGGCTGTGTCCGTGCTCGAGAGCCCCGTCCATTACGTGGCCCCCTGCATCGACACGGAGAACCCGCTGGCGGGAGCTCGCTCAAACATGGCTGAGCGGCTCGAGCAACGCAGAGAACTGGACCCGCTGCGATTTCGTCAAGCCCGCGAGCTGGTCGACTCCAGCGAGAACACTGTTCACAGACACCGTGGCATCGTTCACCAGCCGCTCACCTGCCTTCGTCAACTTGGCGAGCGAGCGGCGCGCATCCCGGGCGTCCTTCAACGTGTTCACGAGTCCGATCTTCTCCAACGGCTTGAGGGCGCGGGTCACCCCTGAAGGGGTCAGTCCAACGGCATCCGCGAGGCCCACCCGAGTCGCAGTCGATTCGTGGCTCGACTGAAGGGCCACCAGGATCTGGTACTCGCTGAACGAGATTCCTTGGATATTCGAGAGCTCCCGATCGAGCTTGCGCTCGATCCGCGCACTGCCCGCCAGGAGCGAGAAGGCCAACGACTGAACGGAGTGACTGTCATTCCCCATGCCTACTACCGTATCACTCCGTGATCCCTCACGCAATGGAGGGCAAGAATGGAATCCGATGGAGAGAAGTGGCCTCGCCTGCCGCCCCACCACACAGACGCTGTAGTTTCCCACCGCCAGGCCGTGGCGCGCGCACCCGGTCCGGCGGATTCCGATGTAGCCCTGAATGAGTGCCTCGCGGATGCGTAGGATCTTGTGCAGCCCCCATTCCCCAAAGAAAGGTCCCCCCTCGTGAGCAACGGAACGCCCTACCCACGCCA
The DNA here is from genome assembly GCA_913058555.1 of uncultured bacterium. Lineage (GTDB taxonomy): Bacteria > Planctomycetota > UBA1135 > UBA1135 > Saltatorellus. The sequence continues at coordinate 3,859 of CAJXRJ010000029.1, read as the reverse complement.
GGACGCTGTCGTCAGCATCGGCGTCGGCATCATCCTCACCCTCATCACCTGCGGTATCTACGGCTTGTTTTGGCAGTACAGGCAGATGGAGGTGCTCAACTCGTGGCTGGGTCGGAGGGAATACGACTTCTGGATCTGGCTGGTCCTCTCGATCGTCACCTGTGGTGTCTTCGCCCTGTACTACGAGTACACCATGGCAAAAGGCATCAACGAGGTGCAGGAGGAGAACGGCCTCCGCGTCAACGAAGACCTGGCCCTTCTTTGCGTGCTCCTGGCGCTCTTTGGCGTCGGAGTCGCTTCGCTCGCCATCCAGCAGGGTGAAATCAACAAGCTCTACGGTGAGAATCGGGACATCTAATCACCGCCTGTTGGCGACGACCTTCTTGGTCGGATTGGGCGCCGTCGCGGCATGGTCGTCCCTGAGCGGCGTCGCACCGGGCGACGTCTCTCTCGTCCCGTGCCCGGTTCACGCCCTCACCGGTGTCCCGTGCCCTGGCTGCGGAATGACCCGCGCATGCGTCGCCGCTGCGCGCGGTGACTTCACGGCCGCGTGGACCCTTCACCCATTCGCGCTGCTCCTGATTCCATTGGCGGTGGCCGTGGCTGCCTCGCCGGCGTGGACTCGCGCCGCCTGGGCGCGCACGCCGCGAGCCCTGCGCGGTACGGCAACGGGTGCCGCCCTCGCTGCCGCCATCGGGCTTTGGCTGACCCGCGCCTTGTAGCCGACTTCCCACGGGCGTCGCGCGGGGCCCGACGCCGCCAGCGACCCTGGGGGCTGCCCGCAAGTCCCCTACCGCCAGGCCGTGGCCCTTGGGCGCCTCTGGGGGCCGGCTCAGTCCCCTTCGAGCCGGCTAGCCCCGCGATCACAATTGTTCCGTTCGCTCCCCTGGGGAACCCCATGATCTACTCTCCAGTGGGGACCAGGCCTGCGTTGGCCTGAGGTGCCCTCCACCTAGTCCTACTCCGCGCAGTCACTCCGCCTCCCTTGCGAACGGCCCTCCTCACCCTCTTCCTATCCGCCGCGGCTCTTCGTCCCGTCACCGAGACGCCGCAGGAGCCGATCCCCGCCTGGGTGGAAGCGGTCGCCTCCACCGTGGCCGACGACGGGAGCTTCACCCTGCGGCTCACATGCGTACCGGCCAAGAAGACCCAGGAGTCGTTCACGTTACGGGTGGCGCTCACGTCGGGAACTTTGCCCGAGGATCACGTCGTCGACCGACCGCTCAAGCCAGCCACGACCAAATGGCGCCCTGGGCAACGCGTCGAGTACCGGATCCCCCTTCAACTACCCAAGAGCCACGCCTTCGAGCCAGGTGAAGGCGTCGCCGTACGCGTGGCCTTTCTCCCGAAGGGCGGGGGTGAGCCCTACCACCTTGGCGAACGCTGGAAGGACTACCTCGACGAGGACGGCCTAACAGAGATCACCGCCGTCGTCGCACCCAGGTTTGCTGGGGCGGCCGGCCCCGACCGCCTGGAGGCCGCCTTCACCGAGGCCGCCGAACGGGTTCGCACGGGGGACGTGCCAGGTGCATGGGGCCGGCTGGACGAAGCGCTTCGCGCCGCAAGGAGCGACTCCACGAAGGCACGCGTACGGGACAAACTGGCAGGGGTCGGCAAGCTGGAACCGCCGAAGATCAGCGCCGAAGAGCAGACGATCATCGACCAGCGGATCCGCGCCGAGAAGGTGCGCGTGCTCCGGATCGAAGCCGGGCGCATGCGTGCCCGAGGACAGCTCCACGGGGCCTTGAAAGTCCTCGAGGAGATCGGTGGCGCCCTCGCCGTGGACGCCGACGAAAAAGTGATCGGCGCGGTCGACGACGCGGAGCGGACCACGGAGCGCATCGAGGACCTGCGCGAGCGCCTGCTCACGGAACTGGCCGAGGGCGAGGTCGCGGAGGTCGAGCAGCTCGTGCAAAAGCACGGCCGCACGGAGAAGCTCATCAAGCGCGCAAACGAATTGGCCGCGAAAGGCCGGTACCCCGTCGCCCTCGAGTGCCTGCGGAGGCTGCGGCGAAGGGACGGCGGAGACCTGTACGACAAGGCGCAGGAGCGGCTCGAGACCATGGGCGAGGAGCACCTGGCGAACGTTCCGCCGGATCAGCTCGCTGAGGTCAAGCGCTGGGTCGAGCACCCGTCCTGGGCACGCACCGCGGTGATCCAGAGTCACTGCTTCTTATTCATCGGCCCCGAAGAGCTCGTCAAGGGCATCCCGGACCCGTCGAAGCTCCGCTTCGATCTTGCGTACGTCTACCTCACCGACCTCTTCGGGCGCCTCCCGAATCCAGGTGGCGACCGCATCACCGTCTACTTCAAGGAGCTCTTCGACTTCGGCGGAGGGATCGGCGGCGGCAAGACCATCGATATCGGCCGCGCGTCACCGTCCCCGCGGAAGCCGGTGCGGGTGGACACGGGACTCCTCTACCACGAGCTCACCCACTGCGTGGACGACACGCGTCCCGTCCACGGCGGATTCACGGAGGGCCTCGCGAACCTCGGAGCGGCCTTCACGCACGAGGCCCTCGACCAGAAGGGCGACGCGCTGCACTCCTTCGACAAGAACCTCGAGGCCTTCCAGCGCTACTTCCTGGACCGGGACCTCGAGTACTGGCGCATCCAGGAGTATGGCCCCAGCGCGGGGCTCTTCCTGCACTTTGTCGACGAGTACGCTTCGATCAAGGGTGGCCACGACTGGGCACCGCTGCGGCGCTTTTTCCGCGAGTACCGGGATGCACCTGTGCGCGACGGCCGGGAGCCGGCGGTCATGCGGTCCATCGCCCACTACCTGGTAAAGGCGTTTGGGCCCGGGGCCTTCGACGACCTCGTCCGGTTCGGTTTTCCCCTCGAGGAATCGGATCGCTGGCTGGTGCGCAAGGAGCTCGATGCGTTCGCGAACCGAGGCGGCCTCGACCCCTTCGAAGACGCGTTCGCCGACTTCCCAAACTCCCAGCTGCCCCGCGACGTGATCGAGCGCAGGCTGTTCCAGGCCTCCAATCGTGATCAGCTCGAGCGCGCCGCGGAACTGCGTGGGGAGCTGGGCATCGTCTTCGACTGGAAGGTCATTGGCCCCTTCTTCGCGAAGCGCGCCGACCCGGGCGCGTGCCCCTTCCCCCCCGAGTACGAGATCGACTTTGACAAGCCGCCTAGCTCGTGGAACTCCCTGCGCAAGGGGATGGAGCGCCGCTGGTGGAAGGACCCCTGGCCGAGTTGGGAAGAGACCCAGCAGAAGAAGACCGCCATCCTCTTCCCTTCGGGATGGCTGCGCTTCAACTACGACCCCTACGGCGACGACAACGCAGCGATTTACGCGCTGACGCACGTCACGGTCGAAGAGGACGCAGACGTGCTCTTGCACGCCCGCGCGGACGACGACCTCGTTGTGTTCGTCAACGATGTACGCGTCGGCTCCTACCGGGGCCGGGGCTCGAACGGCAGCACCGACCTGCGCTGGCGTGGGCCCTACGAAGAAGCGGCAGACGCCATCCGGATTCCCGCGCGGCTGGCGGCCGGCCGCAACAAGATCCTCGTCAAGATCAAGAATCGGTGGGGCGTGGCGGGCGCCGTTCTGGCGATCTCGAAGCCAGACGGATCGCGCCTCGACTTCCAGTCGGACGCTGCCCCCCCCACCGCACCTGGGCCTCGCCCGTCGGTGGACGAGCCGAAGTGGAAGCGCGTCGTTCGCCTGGACCACCGATCCTTTAAGTCCAAGACGAGGGTGGAGGTGGGTTCGTTCAAGGCGAAGAACAAGGTCTGGTTTGGCGACGAGACGGACGGCGCCGTGAAGTGGCGCATGTTCACGGTGCGCCCGGGCTTCCCCAAGGACTCACCCTGTCTCTTATACACATCTCCGAGCCCACGAGAC
>CAJXRJ010000028.1 GCA_913058555.1 uncultured bacterium | reverse complement strand
CGTCAGATGTGTATAAGAGACAGGTGTAGAGCGGAGGCTCGGGTCCCGATGAGCCAAGTCGAGCCAGAAGACCTACTCCTGGATTTTGCCCTCGCCGAGCTTCTCGGCGCTCCGGCGAACGGAGATGCCGCGGATGCGGAAGAGCAAATGGTGGCCCAGGTGATGTCAGCGTGGGAGAGCGGCGAGCGGCGCCCCGCGCCCCATCGCATTCATTTGTCCTCGAATGCCCCCCGCCGGCGCTTGCCCCATTTCAACGGCGCGGAGCGGCCCTTCCCGGACACCTCGCTGGGGGATGCCCAGCGGGAGATGGCTCGCAAGGCGCGTGGCCCTCGACCCCTGGCCCAAGCCTCCTCTCCCCGTGCTGCCCAGTGGCTCGCGGCAGCCGCCCTGGTCCTCGCCGTCGGCGGAGCATGGTGGTGGGCCCAAAGACCTGGTGGGGCGCCTGAGGACCCGTCGGGCAAGCCCGGCCATGGGCCCACCGGCGGGCCGCCCTCCGTGCAGGTCGCAGCCGCGGGATGGGTGCCGAGCGAAGGCGCCTCGCTGCGCTCCAGTGTGGGCCCCGTGGATGTTGGCGCCTCCCGCTTGGCCGGCCTGCAAGGCGCCGTGGTCGTGGCACCCGGCGAACCCGCTCGGATGGAGCGCCGCAGGGGCACGTCCGTCGCGGCGACGCTGAGGGCGGCGCCTGGTTCCGTGGTTGCGTTCCCCACGGACGCTTCCGTGGGAGTTGCAGCGGGGGATGTGCAGCTCGACGTGGGCGCCGCCCCGTTGAGCGTCGAGCTCCCGGGCGGTGTGCGATTCGCGGCCGCGGCGGATTCCTCCGTGCAGATCTCCGCCCTCTCCGGATCCCTGGGGCGCTTTGTCCCCAACCCAGACGAGCGGCTCGCCGCTGCCCAGGGTGACTGGCAGGGAATCGTTCAATTGACGGCCGATGTTGGCGAGCTTCGTCTCCGCGACGGAGCCATGCTGCCCCTCAGTGACGCCGGTGGCGCCACGACACTCGTCATCTCCAAGGGCAAGGTTCGTGTCGCTACGGTGGATGACTTAGGCCTGGCCACAGAGGTGGGGGTCTTCCTGGAAGACGCCCAGCGTGAGAAGGCCAATGAGCTGATTTCGGCATCCTTCGACGGCGGCCTCCTGGCGGCCCTGCGGCGTGAGCCGGAGCTATGGCCCTTGGCCGCTCCAGGTTTCGACCAGCTCTTCGGCGACCGATCCGTAAGTTCGTACATGCGCCAGGGGCTGATCGGTTCCCTCGCCGTCGACAGCAGCCCCGTCGCGCATCGCGTCCTTCGTACTGCTTGGCGCACGGCGCCCGAGGACTTCACGACCCCGGCGATCGTCTCCCTCGCGGAAAGCGGCGTGCCCGAGTTCGAAAGGGAGGTCCAGGCATGGCTCGACTTTGACGGAGCTGATCCCTTCGCGGTGGCCATGTATCTGGCCCTGCGCGGGGACGACCGCGGCGGCGCGATCCTCCGTGAGATCGTTGAAGCGGACGACGTGGGGGCGGCACCGATTCTCGCGGGCGCCGGGCTCGCTCTGCTCGGGGATGTGCTGGCCTGGGAGAAGGCTGTCTTTGATCACGTCGAGGGCATGCGGGCTGCCTTGGACGCGGACTTGATCGATCCCGCGGCAGGGATGCTCAATGTGCTGACCTATGCGGTTCACATTCGGCGCAGCGCGGACCCCGCCGAGCTGGGGCTCGCTGATGCACCAGGGAAGGTCATGCCCGTGGGCATGATGCAGTACTGGGTAGGCCTGCTCGCCGGCCAGCGGGCCGAGTCCCTCGTTGACGTGGCCAGTATCGAGGCGGCCCTTGCGCGGCTCGACTTGCCGTAAGTGCGCGGCCTTCGGGTGGCTCGCGATTGGAAAAGACAAATTTGGATGCGCCCGTTTTGCGGCGCCCGGGGATGAAGCCCGTGCCGCGCGACCGAGGCTGCTTGCCAAGGTGCGCCGACCTCAACGGAACCTAAGACCCATGAACACGCACAACATCGCCGCGAGCATCGCCGTCGCCGCATGCCTTTCCATCCTCCCGCTTTCGGCCGCAAACGGGTCCTTCAACGGAGACCCCTATCCCGCGGATGAGAAAGCCGCACCACTCGATGGGGAGGCGGCCAAGGCGCTCTTCACAAGCTTCCTCGAGGGCGCTGAGAACAACACCGTCTACAAGTGCAACGGCGAGTGCTCCAAGGAAGGCTGCACCGAAGCATGCCCCTACGCGAACTCTCCCGCCGTCAAGCTGCAGAGCTACATCGTCCGGTCGCCCGAGGCGCTTGAAGTGTTGACGCCATTAGCCCTGGAGACCGTCGCGTCCAAGAAAACATCGGAGGCCCAGAGCGCGGCCCTGATCGGCCTGCTCGTGGAGACACGTCAGTCGTCGGTCGTGCCCCTCGCGGAAGCCATGTTCGAGCGCGCCCCCGATCGCTTCTGCTGCAACGGCGTTCTCTCGTTCTGCGAACTCGGCTCCAAGGACATGATGAAGCCTCTGGCCAAGCGCGTGAAGAAGGGGGAGGCCGGCGTCGCCGCCGCGACTTTCCTCGCGTTGGAGGGGAACAAGGTCGGCGCGAAGGTCTTGAAGGCCGCCGCGCACCCCAAGGCCATCGATTGCTCGAACGCTCTGGACGTCCTGCTCGCGGGCCGCGGCCTCGAGGCCCTTGGCAAGAAGGGAGCGGCCCAGGCGGCGCGTCTCGACGTGCATAAGGCAGTGCTTGCTGCGTTGGACGCCGGCGAAATGGACTGTGCCCGTGGCATGGCGGCTGCCGCGATGGTGGCCCACTCCGCGTCGACGGTTTCCAAGCCGATGCTCTCCACGATGGCGAAGCAGGCGAAGGCAACCGCCTTGGCCATCGACGAGAAGGGCAAGTGGCAGACCGCTGAGGAGATCTTCGAGGCCATTGAAGAGGTCACGCCCATCGGCTGATTCGCGTCCTGCCCTGACAGCGACTCGTTCCACTCCCGCGCCCCATTCCCTTCCCGGGCTTCCTGCCCCACTGACCCATGCCTGTTTCTCTCCTGCTCTCTCTCCTCGCCGCAGGGGTCCCTGCAGCCCCTGCGGCACCTCTCCCCCTGCCGGCCCTTCCGATGCCGGTCGCGCCCGCCTATGTGGCAATTGGCGATGTGGACGACGCCATTGCCGCTGCGGGCAAGGACGTCGCCGCCTTGGCGCGGCTCGCGGAAGGCTGGCAAGGGGAAGAGAACCTTGATGCCGCGCGGCAGGCATGGTCGCGCGTCCTCGAACTGGATTCTGGGCACGAGGGCGCGCACGTGGGCCTCGGGCATCATCGCTACGGAATCACCTGGTTTGAGACCTACGTAGCCCTGAGCGCGGCCAAACGCGCGGAAGCCAAGAGGCGCCTCGAAGCGGAGGGGGTGGTGCCCTTCGGGGACGAGTGGATCCCCGCCGCCGACTTGCCTTTCCGGCGCATGGGGTGGGAGTCTTTGGGGGCCGGTGAGTGGGCGCCTCCGGGCACGAAAGAACGCCTTGAAGACGAAACGCAAAAGCTCGCCGAGGGCTGGCAGCTACAGCACCGAACGCTGGTGTCTCCCAGCGAATTTGATCTATGGCGCGGGGGCAAGTGGAAGGTCGGGACTGAGTGGCTCGACCTCGACGCTGCCAACGCTGCCCATGCACAGATCGGTGCGTGGTGGGAAGTCCCCGGCGAGCACTTCGTGGCCCTCACCACGGTGATCGAAGAGCAGAGCCGCTGGGTCGCTTGGTGGGCCGACCAGACCCAAGGGGACCTCGTGCGCATGTTCGGACTGATGCCGAAGGCCAAGCCAGAATTCGTCTGCTTGAACGGCATTGCACAGTACAACGCCTTCAGCGCTGGCAGCGCCGCCGCCGGCCAGCGTCCAGCGGATGCCAGCGGTTACAGCTCGGTCCACTACGCCTACTTCACGGACGGTTGGATCGACAACGTGAACGGGGCCCCTCTCTTCCGGGGAACAGGCGCTGCGTACTACGACGCAGACGACCCTGCCCTCGCGCCGTACGGCCAGCACGCCGTGCGCCACGCCGCAGCGATCGCCTGGCTGGAAGCCGTCGACCCCTCATGGGACGCCGCGAGCCAGTTCGTGACCTCGGGCGGCGCGTTTCCCGACGTGCTCTTCTGGGGCGAGAAGCGCATCCCGCGTTGGATGCGCTACGGGGCCGCCTCGTACTGCGAGCGGTTCTTCGAAGACAAGAACACGGCCGAAGGCGGCGATCCGCTTTGGTCCCGGAAATGGGCCATTGAGAACCTCAAGAAGGGCGGCCAGTTGGACGCACTAGAGGACATCTTCAAACTCCAATTCGATACGGCGGACCCCGCGAAGAGCGCTCACTTGATCCACAGCGCGGGCCTCGTGATGCACTACATCATGGATGGCAACGACAAGGCCGTTGGGCGCGCCTTCGCGGCCTATCGAGAGGCACTCGTGGCGAGGGACGACGTGACGGAGCCATTGGCCAAGCTCACCAAGGCCCTGGGGAAGGCTGAGAAGAAGATCGCGAAGTTCGGGGGGCTCTAAGCCGCCAGATCCGTCCGGGAGCGGGCTGCGCCCCTTCCAGGCGAACCTTCCTGGGGCTCGGCGCCGGGAGCGAAGAGTGGGTCGATTCCGGCTCTTGGTCCCGGATTCCCCCGAGGTGAAGGGAGTCGGCAGGCGCACGCCCATCAAAGGCGGCGCCTACTTTCGTTTCTCGGCGACCACGAAGACCCAGCCCGGGAGTGGGTCGACGGGGCCGGCTCTGTCCTCGACGATGTCGTAGGGTGAGTTGAGGACCTGGTAGCGGCCTTCGGGATCGACGAGCTCGATCCTCTTGGGAGGGCCTGCGCCTTCGACCCAGAGCCACCCTCCGGCGGGCGTCTTGCCGAGATCCTGGTTACCCGCCCGGAGTGAGATCCCTGCGAGTGGCGTCATGCCCGCGGCGTTGAGCACAAGCGCTCGGTTGCGCCAGCCCTTTCGGAGCTCAATCTCGCGCGTATTGCCATCTTGGTCGATGCGATGGGTGAGCACCGTGAGCTGATAGCCTGGTGCGCGGACGAACAGCTCGACGGCTTCGGAAGTCGGGACCCTCTCGCTGCTGAGGGCGCCCCCGGAGTTTGGCTCGAAGGGGCCGCCGTCGGTCCTGCCGATGAGGAACCCGCCTTCCCCGCCCGCGATGGTCCTGCCGGTGTCGGCGTCTTTGAGCTCGATGGTGAGGCCCTCGCGGGAGATGGGGGGCAGCGCGCGAATGGTCGGCGGGGGCGAGCCGGGCGTGATCTCCACGGCGCTGGGGCTCAGTCGCACCTCACCCGACGAGTGAGTGCTCAGGATCCACGTGCCGTGGCTCAGGGCGGTGAGGGGCACCTTGTACTGGTGCGGCGTGTCCGTGGACTCGGCGGACGCCATGAATCCCACCGTGCCGTCGTCCTTCTTGGTGACGAGCATCAACCAGCTGCTTGGCCGATGCTCTGGGTGGGCGGTCATGTCGATGAGGACATGGGAGTCGAAGGTCGCACCAAGGTCGTCTTCTCCGAGAACGACCGTCGTGGTCTTGCCGGCTTCGACGAGGATTTCGCCGGTGGAATCGCCTTCGCTGACGGCCCATCGGTACGACCCTGGCACGAGTAGGTCCGCGATGCCGTGGACGCGCTGGCCGCCGCCGTGGCGTCCGATCGTGAAGGTGAGCGGGGACCACGGGTCGCTCTTCAATTCGAGGGGCTCCAGGGAGACGGTGATCACCGGGGCCGCGTCGACTTCAAGCTCGAACCGGACCGCACCGCGGGCTTCGAAGGTCGGCAGAAGAGCTCGGGGTTCGATGCCCACGTTGCTCCCCACGTCACACTGGCCGAGCCAGAGGCCGCCGCGATCCTCGAGTCGGAGCCGGTAGGGGCCGGGTTCGATCTCGGTGGCTTGGAAGGGAAAGCGCACCCACGGCTCTTCGCCGTCCCGGAGGATGGACTTGGAGTCCATCCCCGGCGCGGCGGTTTCCCCTGTGACGAGGCGAGGCGTCAAATCCTCCCATCGCGCCCCGAAGTCCCCCGGGAACTGGATTCGATACGTGGGCCCGACCTCCACTTCGTAGGGGGCGGTCGATTCCATCTCGATGGGGCCCGTGCGCGCGCCGCCCGCGCCCATTCCCAGGGCCGGTATCAAGCGCCCTGACAGGTCGTGCTCCGAGAGCATGAGCGCCTCCCCCTGTTCGTGCGGTGGCAGTGTCAGCGCGCCGGTCGAGTCCGAGGTGAGTTCGAGTCCTGCGCGGCCCATCTGGCTCAGGGGCCAGACTCGCACCTTCATCTGGGGAACCGGCTCGCCCGTCAGGCGATCCATCAGCCGGAGGCTGCGTACCTCCGACAGGGCGCCGGGTTCTGGGGCCGCGGGTGGGGCCACGACAGGGTTGTCCGTCGCGACAGTCGTGCGTGTGCCAGGGCGTTCCTGTGGCGGGGTTGGGCCCACGGGCGCGAGCCGAGCCGTCTCCTCCTGCTCCACCTGCCCAAGGCCTGATCCCTCGGGGGCGTCTCCGTCCCCGGGGCCGGCGACCCACCAAAGTCCGACGATCAGGGCGGGTACGCCGACGGCGAGGAAGTACTTCATGGATCCCAAGACCAGGAGAAGGGAAGAAGGGAGGAGGGCACCGGTGCCGGCCTTGGCCGTGACGGCTTCGGCTGCCTGGGAGTTCGCGGCCCCTGGGACGATCGGCCCCGTGCGCGTCGCAAGCCACGGGGCGAGCGCGCTCAGCCACGGGTCCCTGCCGCCGCTGCGCCGATCGAGACGGTCGCGGAGCGCTGCCAGCCCGCGGGAGAGATGGGCCCGCACCGTGGCCGGAGACACGTCGAGTCGCTTGGCGATCTGCGCCGGCGCGAGTTCGTCCATGTAGGCGAGGGTGATGGCCCGTTGCTGGGCAGTGGGCAGGTTCCGCAGCTCCTCCAGCACGAGACGCATCATGTCGACGCGCTCGGCCTCTTCGAAGCCCCGGTCGATCTCGGCGTCCGTCGCCCCGGGGGGCGAGTCCGTACCCTCGGCCCTGCGCCGGGCGTGAATCGTCTCACGTTCCCGGCGGCGCCGGCTCTCTCGGCGAGCCTGGGCGCTCAGCCGGCGCGCAATCTCGGAGAGGAACCCGCGTGGGTTCCTGGCCGGGACCCCGTGGCCGAGCGCGGCGATCATCGACTCTTGGGTGAGGTCATCGGCCTCTTCGCCGCTCCCCGCAAGGCCCTGGGCGAATCGCCGGAGCCAGGCGGCCTCTTCGAGGATCCGCAGCCCGTGGCCCAACACAGGCTCGTCCGAGGGATCTTTGGCGGTGCTTTCCATGGCTTGGCCCAATGTGGTCACTGCCGCCAAAGGCGCTGCGCAGATTCTCCGATTGATGCTCTTAGACATTCCAATCGAGACCATGGGCCCCAGGCTGGTCCATGGCCCGGAGGGACATTCCCGGACGCCCAAGGATCTCCACGGGCGGTCTGCTAGCCTTCTCAGGTCCTCGCCATGATCTTCACGAGCCCCGCCTTCTTCGTCCTCTTTGCAGTGGTGTTCCCGCTGTACTGGGCGGTCCGGGATCGCCGTATCCAGAACGGCCTCCTGCTGGTGTCGAGCTACGTGTTCTACGGGTGGGTGCACCCGTGGTTCTGCATCCTGCTGGCGAGCTCCACCATCGTGGACTTCTTCTGTGGGCTTGCCATGGGGGAGCGGCCTCCGGGCGGGAGCCCCGGTGGAGGTTCGGAGGAGGGGCCGACCGGTGGCGCTTCCCAGGTGCCGCGGTGGCGCCGGCGACGGAAAGTGTGGCTGAGCATCAGCCTCGCGTTCAACCTCGGCGTCCTGGGCACGTTCAAGTACTTCGATTTCTTTGCCCAGAGCTTTGCGTCGGTCGCGCGGTCGTTTGGGCTCGAGCTCGGCTGGACGGAGCTGAACCTGTTCCTGCCCGTCGGACTCTCGTTCTACACGTTCCAAAGCCTCTCCTACACGATCGATATCTACCGCGGTCAGCTACGGCCGCGCCGGAGCTTTCTCGACTTTGCGGTCTTCGTGTCCTTCTTCCCGCAGCTCGTCGCGGGGCCCATCGAGAGGGCATCGCGCTTCCTGCCCCAGGTGGAGTCGCGCCGGACGTGGGACTGGCGTGCGGTCTTCCCGGCCCTTCAGCTCATCTGCGGCGGTTACCTGAAGAAGATCGTGGTGGCGGACAACGTTGGTCCTTACGTCGACGAAGTCTTTGCGCTCCAGTCGCCAACGCTCCTGATGTTGGCCGTGGCGTCCTTTGGATTCGCCGTGCAAATCTACGCGGACTTCTCGGCTTACACCGATATCGCGAGGGGGCTTGCGCGGTTGATCGGATTCGACCTCGTGCTGAACTTCCGATCGCCGTACCTCGCGATTTCCCCGTCCGACTTCTGGCGGCGCTGGCACATCTCGTTCTCGAGCTGGATCCGGGACTACCTCTACATTCCCCTGGGGGGATCGAAGCACGGCGGCCCGCTGCGGTTCCTTTGGACTCTGCTGGCGTCCCTGGGGCTCAGCGGTCTCTGGCATGGCGCCGCCTGGCACTTCGTCCTCTGGGGCGTGTACCACGCGATGGTGGTCTTCGTTTACCACCAGCTCGGCATGGGCGGGAGATGGCGGCCGCGTGGGATGATTCGAACGACGTCCGCCTGGGCCGTCATGTTCGGCATCACCCTTTTGGGGTGGCTGATCTTCCGCACGGAGGACTTGGGGTGGCTCGTGGATGCGGCGCTGCGATTCAAGGTCGGAATCAGTGTCGACAACCGCTCGGCGGCGCTCTATCTCCTGGGGCTCATCGGACTCTACAGCGTGCCGCTTTGGCTCCTCGGCGCGGTGGAGCGTCTGCCCGAGCGATGGGTTGCCGTGCGCTCCGGTTTTATGGCGGCGGCGGTGGTTTGCATGCTCGTGTTTGGCCGCTCGGAACCCGCGGACTTCATTTACTTCCAGTTCTGATTCCATGGCACAAGACGAAAACACCGCAGGGATACGGTGGAGCTCGGTCGCTTCCGGACTCCTCTCGGCAGCCGTGGTCTTCGGCGGGTTGACATGGGCCGCCGGGCCCCTGGCGCCGGAACTGATCCAACACGACGAAGCGGTTCCTTACCGCGAGAACGCCCAGGGAGTGCGTGAAGTGTCGTTCGCGGAGCGGCTCGCCAACCGAAAGCCCGAGGTTGTGATCCTCGGCAGCTCGGTCACCGCATGCGCGATCGACCCAGAGCTTCTGCAGGAGCGATCGGGCCGTGAGGTCCTCGACCTGACCATCGCGGGCGGGATGTCGGCGTCTTGGTATCTGCTCACAAAGAACGTCATCGCGAAGGGGGCTCCCAAGCCGAAGCTCGTGATCCTCGGGTTCCGGGACGTCTACTTGACGGTGCCGGATTTTCGCGTTGAAGGGCGCTACAAAGCGATGCTCGATCGCTACGTCGACGGGCCGGAGCCGGTGTTGGACCGGCGCGCATACCTCGCGAAGCTCGGGACGGCGGAGTACCTCCTGCGGCGCCATTGGGCCCCGTTCCAGCGACGGGACGTGATCCGCGATCGGGCCGAGGCCCTTGCCAAGACGGGGCTTCCCTCGATACTCCTGGGCCGCTCCGAGGACCAGCTTCGGGAGTCGGTGGAGCGTGTCTTTGCCGAGGAGAACAAGATGCACCCCGAGGTGAATTCGGCGGAGGAGAAAGCCCTCGCGTCCGATCTGGACCGGCACTTTGACTTTGATGAGGTCCTTCCGAAGTCATTCCTGCCGGAGATCATCAAGGTCGCCAAGGAGAATGGCATTCAACTGGCGTTGGTGCGCATGCGCCCCCGGCGCAACGCCGAGCCGTTGGAGCGGCAGCTCAAGTATCCGAGCTTCTTCCGGGAGCTTCTGCCCGAGTACGAGCGCAAGCTCGACAACTACCTCGAGCAACAGGGGGTGATGCTCTTCGACTTCACGGACGACGAGCGCATCCCCCTGGAGTGGTACGCCCGGGATGACCACCTCGACTTCGATTTCGGCCGGCGCGGCTTCACGGAAATCCTCAGCGAGGAGATGTCCGCGACCCTGAAGGCGCTGGACTGACACGAAGTGGGGCATCGAGACAACTTCGAGACCGAAGCGCTGTGGGCGGCGCTTAGATTCAGGGGATGTCTTTGACCGTCCCTTCGACTGGCGCCCCTGTGTCAAGCGGTGCCCCCGATACCCGGCGCCGAACTGGCGCCCGTGGACCGGTCCTCGTCCTCGTGCTGGGGGTCTTGAGCGCGCTTGCTCTGTTCGGGGCCAGCGCCCTCGATTTCGGGGATCCCAGGATCGAGGCGCGTGCGACCGCGAGTCGCGCGGTAGAGACGCGAGCGGAGGCGACGCTCCTGCGCTGGAAGGAGATGCGCCAAGCGGATGGCCCGCCTGCGGGAGCCGGACGGGTCTACGTATCGGAAGACGTGCCCGCGGGGGACGCGGGCTTCGTGGTTCCGGCGTTCGGGGATCGGCCGTCCGATCCCGTCTTCGAGGTCCTCTTGGACACGGCCCTTTTGGCCCTGGCCCGCGGGGATGCGGAGGCGGGACTGGGCGCCCTGGAGGACGCCCTCAGCCAAGCGCCCGCGGACTGTCAGCGGCGGGAGGAGGCCCTCTTCGCGGCGGCCCGCGCGGCATCGGCACTGGGGCAGGCGGAGGCGACTCAGGAGTACCGGCGCCTGCTCCTCGAGGCTCCTGGGGATGCGATCGTGGCCGGCACGTCCGCAAAGCTCTTGGTGCACTGGGTGGATCCCTTGGGTGTGGCGGGAGCCCATGGGTTGCTCGCGGCGGGTCACTCGCTGCTTCCTGCGCCGAGGGATGTAGCCGTGATCCAGGGGGGCCAGGTCGCGCTGTCGATGGATCCTTGGTGGGCAGCCCTGGCTGATGCCATGGGGGACGCGCGGCCGGACCAGGCGTTGGAGCTCGACTGGGACTTGGTTTGGGGCAAAGGTGAGCGAGCGGCGGCGGCGGTACGTGCGCTCTGTCTCTCCTATGGGATCGAGGGCACTGAGGATTGGTCGTTGGTCGAGGTCCAGGGGGCGCTCCTTGGGATTCGGCGCGGGGCAGGAACCACGGAGATCGCGGCGATGGATCGCGCAGCGTTCGAGGGCGCGTGGAGCCAAGCCGCAGGGGCGGAGAGCCCCCTCGCGGCGGAGGTGGTCCCGCTCGACGGAGATTCGACTGGGGCCACGCGGCTGGCGGGGAGTCCTTACGGACTCCGCGTCTGGCACACCGATCCTGAGGGGCCCGCGCGGGCCCAGGTGCGGCGGATCCAGTGGCTTCGCGGTGGGCTCGTGGGGCTGGGGGTGCTCGTTCTGATCGCCGCCGGGGGCAGTTATCGCGCGATGAGCCGGTCGCGGCGCCTTGCGGAGCTTCGCAGTACGTTCGTGGCGAGCGTCAGCCACGACCTACGTACGCCGACCCAAGCAATCCTGCTCTTGTCGGAGATGCTGGAGGAGGATCTCGTGCCCGAGGGGGCGTCCAAGCGCGAGTACCAAAGTCAGATCCGGCGTGAGGCCCAGCGCCTGCGCCGGCTCGTGGAGGACCTGCTCGACGGGGGGCGCATCGATCGTGGCGGAGGCGCGCGCATCGTGCGCGGCGACGTGGCCAGCGGCCCGTTCTTTGATGAGCTGGAGCGCGCCATGGGGGAGCGTGCCGTGGACGCGGGGGCGGAGCTGCACGTGACACGGGGCGCGCTCCCGAAGGCGCTGCACGTCGACGGCGACGGCGTGCACCGTGTGCTTTGGAACCTCTTCGAGAACGCGCTCCTGCACGGCCGCGGACCCGGCTCCGCGGCGGAGGTGTCGATTCACATCCATTGGAAGGACGGCGTGCTCGCATGCACCGTCGAGGACGCTGGGCCGGGCATTCCGGAGCGTCATCGCGAGACGGTCTTTGGCGCTTTCGAACGGCTCGGCGATCGGGCCAAGCGCGGCGGCGGGATCGAGAGCGACACAGGCACTGGGCTGGGGCTTGCTATCGTGCGGGCGATCGCCCGCGCCCACGGCGGCGACGCTCGGCTCGAGTCCGCCCAAGGCGGCGGCGCCCGATTCGTCGTGACCTTAAACACGGAATCATCGGAAGGAGGATCTGAATGACACGGGTACTTGTGGTGGAGGACGAGCGGTCGATTCGCATGCCGCTCGTGGACCTCTTGCGGGCCAAGGGCTACGAGGTCCTTGAGGCCGAAGACGGGGAGGCTGGGCTTGAGATCGCCCTGCGCGAGGACCCCGACGCGGTGCTGCTGGACCTCATGCTGCCCAAGCGCGACGGCTTCAGCGTCCTGCAGGCCATGCGGGAGGACCGACTGACGGCGACGGTGTTGATTCTCTCGGCGCGGGGGGCGGAGATGGACCGTATCCAGGGCTTTGAGTACGGGGCCGACGACTATGTGGTGAAGCCGTTCTCCATGGCGGAGGTGTTGGCTCGGCTCGCGGCGGCGCTCGCGCGCAAGGGAGGAGCGACACCGGGCATCCAGGAAGTCGAGGACGTCAAGGGGGCGAGCTTCGGGAAGGTGCACGTGGACTTTGAGGCCTACAGCCTCGTGGCGGACGGCAGGCGCCACGGGCTTTCGCGGCGCGAGATGGACCTCCTGCGTTACTTCCTGCGGCGCGATGGGGAGACCCTCGAACGCGCCCAGATCATGGACGATGTATGGGGGCCTGATGAAACCGCGACGACCCGCACCGTGGATAACCACGTCCTGCGGCTGCGCAAGAAGATCGAAGAGCGTCCGGATGACCCGCGGCATTTGATCACGGTGCACCGGGTGGGGTACCGGTTCCTGCGGCGGGGCTAGTGGGTGAGTCCCCGCACCCGAGACAACTCCGAGACATCCTGGGACAGGCTTGAGACAGGGCGTGACCGGTCCGGGCGTACAAGAGGTCGACAGGGAGGGATGCTCCTCCCGCACCACGGCGCTCGCCTTCCCATCCTGGCCGGGCGCCCGAAGAAAGAGGACCACAGAGACCATGAAGCAAAAAAGACACGGTTACGTCCGCCCATGCCGCTCGCAGGTGTGGGGAACCCTCGCCCTCGGCTTGGCTGGTTGGTTCGGGCAGCCCGCGCTTGGCGCGCCCCAGGCCGGAGACCCCGCAGCGCAGCTCGCCGGGCGCTTCCAGGCATGGCGCCTTGGGGTGGCCACCGGCGTCATGACCTCGGATGCCCGCGCGGAGCTAGACGCCCTTGCGAAGCAGGCACAGGCCGAGGCGTCGAAAGAGGGGGCGACCAACGCCGTCCAAGACGTGTGGGCACAGGTCCAGGCAGAGCAGAAGGCGATCGCGCCCAAGGCGGCGGTCGCGGCGAATCAGAACGTTCAGGATGCGCCGGAGGAGGAGGTGCTGAATCGATCGATCCTGGCGTCGCTCAAGTCCGGCAACCAGAGCTTCATCGATCGACTCGGGTCCCGTGCCGTGCCGGCTTTGACGGCCCTGGCGAAGGCCACCGACGGCTCGCCCATTCCCGAAGGAACGCTCGACCCGCTCGATTCCCTCTTTCGCGTAGACATCTCAGCGGGTATGGACACGGCTCTTGAGCTGATGGCTTCCAAGAGCTTCCTTGTCAAGCGTGCGACCATTCGAGTCGTGGACACGTTTTGTGCGGCGAGCGTGCTCTTTGAGCCCGTCGGTGAATCGGACTGGGCGTTCAAGAATCCAGATTGGATACGTATTGTCCTCCTGGCCGTTGAGGAGCCGGCGATTAGCCCAAAGGCGATGCCGCAGTTCATCAAAGTCCTGCTCACGCGGGGCCTTCTCCCGCGGGAGTTGGTTGAGGTCGCCATGGAGTTGATGCCCAACTTCCGCTACAGCGGTGTCGTCCCTCAGTCCGGCCTCTGGTTCATTGAACACCGGCTGGCTCACCCGAGTGCGAACGTGCGCTCGAGCATGGTGGAGCAAGTGGCGCGGGCCGGGATCGTTGCACCCCTCTTCCCGCTGGTGAACGACCCTAGCCCGGACGTCCGCATGCGTGTCGCCAATGAACTCTTGAGGCCGATGGCTTGGGAGTACAAAGATCGTTCGATCGCGAACTCAAGCTACGACGCGACTCGCGTCTATCTGCCATTCGATCCGCCGCTCTTCGAAGCGTTCAAAGCCCTGGCCACGTCTGAGAACAAGGATGTCGCGAACAAGATCTGGTCAGCGTCCTATGGCCGCCTGGAAGATCCAGAGGCCACCAAGCTCAACGCGGATCAGCTTCGCGCGTTGATACCGTCAGCCAAGACGAGCTATCAACTCAACGCGATTGCTTGGCACGCAAAGGCAGTGCCCGAGAGTGAGCGTCTTTCCGTCGTCAAGGGGGTCATTGCTGAACTCGCCAAGAGAGACTTCACGAAGGAGCAGATTGAGGGGATTCAGTCTTTGGTCGTTCGCCTTGCGGAGGGGGATCTGGATTTGGACCCTTCGGTGTCGTTCTGGGCGCTGATGAACTTCATGGAGGAGACGCTTGGGGTGCTTGTGCCGAAGAGGGTCTCTATCACCGCGGCTGCGTTGGCCGGAGAAGGGAAGATCGCGGCCGCACCGCTCGTGGGTTGGCTGGCTCGGCACGGGGAGCACGGGCATTGGCAGATCTACAGCTATCAGAATGGGGATTGGGTGCTGTCCTCATGGATGGCGGCGCTGACTCAAGCGGAAAGGGGTCAAGCGATCAAGGTGTACAGCCGCCAGTTCGACGCCGAGGATTCTCCCAATCCGGACTTCCAACCCGCCCGGATCAGATCGGGCACGGTCCTCAGTGATGCCAAGGTGCTGCGTGCTGTTCTTGCGGATGTCGAGGTGACGCCTCGATCGCGTGTCTGGGCGGCGCAGGAACTCCTGGCCCACCATCCGCAGGCGATCGACCAGTCCGTGGTGGTCCCGATTGCGGACGCTCTCGCCCGCCACAATCACAACGGACGGGCGACGGGACTGTTGACGAGCATCCCGCAGCAGGAACTCGCGAACCAAGTGATGCGTGCCATCGTGCGGCACCCGGAGAGCACGGACGCGATGATCCTGGTGCAAGGGTTCGCTCCGGACGATGCCACGTTCGACGCACTCGTCACGCGCTTTCCCATGGACACCTGGGGGGGCTTGGGCTTTCAGAATCAGATCTGGCAGTGCCTGAAGGTCCTGATCCACCGGTCGATCGATGAGCAGCACCCGATGCTGGAGACGATCTGCTTCTCGGTGCCCAAGTACACCCATTGGACCGCCGCTGAGATTTCCGCCGTGCGGAGCCCAGCGCTGTTGCCCTTGGCCTCACGCATCCTCAAGTCGAGCCAATCCGGCTCGGAGACCTGGAAGAGCGCGGTGGACGCCATTGCCGGCTACTTCAACGAGGACGCGGCGGCGGCTTTGCTCGAAGCCGCGAAGGCCGCGAAAAGCGAGTCGAGTCGCCAGCGCGTGATGTCCGCGATACGGCAGATCACCGAGTGGCGCGAGGCGGCTGCGGCCTGGGAGAAGGGGGTCGGCGCCGAAGCCAAGCGGGCGAAGGCGATCGAGGATCTCATCGCCACGTTGGAAGATGCCAAGGCCCCGCTCGAAGCCCGGGCCGCCTCCATGCGCGGCCTCGGACTCCTCGGAGCCGTCGAGGAACTTCCCCGCATCATTGCGGGGCTCTCGAGCGCGGAGGGTGAGATACAGGCGGCGGCGCGCGCTGCGCTGAAGCGCCTCGAGCAGTAGCTCCCACGCGGGAGAAGCTGGGCCCTGAGTGAGCCGGCCTTGCCGGCTCACTCCCCCAAGCAGGGCCGAAGCCAAGCCATTGCCGGCAGGGGCGTCAGCCCAGCTTCGCGACGACGGGCCCGAGGTCGCTCAGCACCTTGTCGATATGGGCCTCTTCGTCCTCGTCGAGATTGCCGACGGTCTTCTCGCGCAGCATGGAAAGGTCCGCGAGCAGCATGCGGGCGTTGGCTCCGTTGACCTGCTTCGTGCGGGTCACCGGGTTCTCGAGGAGGCCGCAGGACATCATGAGCTGGTAGGCCAGTCTCGTGATGAAGAGGCGGAACTCGCCGCCAGGAAGGGGGACATCCTCGGCGGTGCGGGGATCCCCTTCGGAACCATCGGGGTAGGTGTCGGGTACCTCGCTCATCGCGCCGTGATCTCCCGGGTGTCGTCGCTCATGGGGGATAAAGGGTGTGCGCCTCGGGCCTGGCCTGGGGCAATCTCGGAATCAGCGTCCGAGTCGGATCCAGCCTGGGGAACAAATTCGCGGCCGCTGCCAGCGGGGAACGCTGCTGCTTTGGCCGCCGCCACGAAGCCGTTGAAGACGGGCTGGGGCGCAAGGGGCTTGCTCTTGAACTCGGGGTGGAACTGCACGCCGATAAAGAACGGGTGGCTCGGGAGCTCAACGATCTCGACCAGGTCTCGCTCGGGGTTGATGCCCGAGAGGACCATGTCCGACTTCTCGAAGGCCTCGCGGAAGCGGTTGTTGAACTCGTAGCGGTGACGGTGACGCTCGTCGATCATCTCCGTGCCGTAAAGATCGGCGGCGAGGGTGCCCGGCTCGAGCTGGCAGGCGTAGGCGCCCAGGCGCATCGTGCCGCCCTTGGGCACGCCTTCCTGGTCGTCCATCAGGCTGATGACCGGATGCTCCGTGTCTGGGGAGTGCTCGAGGGTGTGCGCGTCGTCCAGGCCGAGAACGTTGCGCGCGTACTCGATCACCGCGCACTGCATGCCGAGGCAGATGCCGAAGAAGGGCACGCCGTTCTCGCGGGCCCAGCGGATCGCGCGCAGCTTGCCGTTGAGTCCGCGCTCGCCAAAGCCGCCCGGCACGAGCACGCCGTGCACGCCCGCGAGGGTCTTGGCGGCGACGGTGTCGCTCTTGAGGGTCTCGGCGGACACTTTGCGGAGCTTGATGTCCACGTCGTGGTTGATGCCCGCGTGGGTGAGCGCCTCGTAGATGGATTTGTAGGCGTCGTGCAGCTCGACGTACTTGCCCACGATGCCGATCTCGACGGTCTTGTCGATGGCGCGGATACGCTCGATCATCGCAGCCCAGTCGCCGAAGGGCGTCTCGCCCACGTAGGAGAGCCCGAGATGCACGCAGATGATGCGGTCGAGCCCCGACTTGACGAGGTCCATGGGTACCTCGTAGATCGAGAAGTCCACGTCGCGCTCCTCGATCACGCAGTCCTCACGCACGTTGCAGAAGAGGCTGATCTTCTTGAACATCTCCGGCTCCATCGGCACTTCCGTGCGACAGATGAGGACGTCCGGCTGAATGCCGATCTCGCGTAGCTTGCCCACGGATTGCTGGGTGGGCTTGGTCTTGAGCTCGCCCGACGCGCGCAGGTACGGCAGCAGCGTCAGGTGGATGAAGATCACGTCGCCCTTGGGCCGATCCAGGGCGAACTGGCGCACGGCCTCCACGAAGGGGAGCGACTCGATGTCTCCGACCGTGCCCCCGATCTCGGTGATGGCGACGTCGACGTCGTCGTCGGTCACGCCCTCAGAGATCGCTTCCTTCAGCGCGTCCGTGATGTGCGGGATGACCTGGACGGTCTTGCCGAGGTAGTCGCCGCGACGCTCCTTCTCGATCACCGAGCGGTAGATCTTGCCGGTCGTGAAGTTCGACGCCTTCGTGAATCGAGCGTGGGTGAAGCGCTCGTAGTGCCCGAGATCGAGGTCGGTTTCGGCACCGTCGTCCGTCACGTACACCTCGCCGTGCTGGAACGGGCTCATCGTCCCTGGGTCGACGTTGATGTACGGGTCGAGTTTCTGCATCGAGACCTTCAGGCCCCTACGCTCGAGGATCATGCCGATGGCGGCGGAGGTGAGTCCTTTGCCGAGGCTCGAGACGACGCCCCCGGTGATGAAGATGTGCTTCGTCATCAGCGCGACCCTCCCAGGCCGATGTTGCCGCCGACTTCTTTCCGGAGCTTCTCGCTCAGGACGGGCTTGTGGAATCGCACGTTGCCCTCGACGTTCTGGCGGCCTTCGATGGCGTTGTAGACGTTCGTAAACATGGTGATGAACTCAACGTACTGCGTCAGCTGATCGGGATCAGCCATGGCGCCGGTGGGCTGGGGCATCGAGCGCACGTCCTCATCGATCTTGACGACGATTGAGGAGGAGGCGGGACCTTCGTAAATGCCAGGGGCCGCCCACCCGTCGAAGCCGCTCTCGCTGAGGTATTGCAAGAAGCCGGTGACCGCGTCGTTGGGCGCCACCTTGACCGTCGCGCTGGAGCGCTCCTGGGAATAGAAGTTCATCGTGCGCTCATCGGGGGTCTCACCCGGCACGCCCAGCTGCTCCAGCATCGACTCGGAGATCAACGACATCTGTTGCCCGTCCGAGAACAGCACGATTTCTCCCGCTGTGTCGGTCGTGCGCCCGAGGTCCGCCGCGGTGGGGCCAGACTCGCAGCTGCCGAGGACGAGGAGGAGGAGTGCGCAGATTCCGACCTGGAAGACGGCGCTCAGACGGGCCCTTTGGGCCGCGAAACAAGGTGTGGACAGCATGGGGGGGTGGGCCTTGGAGGGTCCGATTCTGTCCACCGTGGCAACCGGCGCCCCGTGGACCCGCCAACCCTACTCGCCTTCGAGGGCACCCTCAAGCCGAAGAGCCCAGCCCTGGCCCGAAGCCGCCGGAACTCGTTCGAAGGTCCCGATCAGGAGCGCTCCAGTGGCTTTGGAGTACCGGAAACCGTCGTTGGTTTGGATCCAGGAATCGGACTCCGTCTCCGGATCGTCCCGTTCCGCGTGGTCGCCGCGGGGAGGATCCATCGCCTCAAGCCGGCCGTTGATCACCACGTTGCCCGCCTCGTCCCGATGGTGGGTGCCGATATCGAACCAGACGGTCACTGGCTCGCCGTCCGCGATCGCGGAGGCCGGCTGCGTGAGGTTCTGGGGACCCTGACGGGGGCTCAGGAGGAATCCCTCGGTGATCCGTGTGCCCTCTGCGATGTCCTGGAGATCGCGCTTCTGCCACGAGGGTCGGCGCAGGCTCGCGTAGCCCCCGCGGCCCGAGCCATCGCGGACGTCGAGGTGCAGTCCGTAATGCCGCGCCACGAGCCTCGGGGTGCGGTGGTCAAGGTCGACCTCCACCCAAAAGAGCCCGTCCCCCGGGAGCCGCGCGCCACGGACGCCCGTGACTTCCACGATCTCCGTGACGTCCCCGAGGATCCGGGTCAGCCGCAGCCTGCCGGGCTCCACGGCTCCGGAGAGCGCCCCCGCTGGGGGGGCCTCGACGCTTCTCCAGAGGGAGCGCCGTGTTTCGCCGGCCGGGGGCTCTTTCGTCAGGACCAGGACAGGCCCGAATCCGGTGTCCCGCTTGCGCTCCCAGAACGCCGCGGCCACGTGGAAGTTCTCCGCGATGACGTCGAAGAGCTCCGTGGCCCAAGGGCCCGCCTCCATCGGTACGCGCAGGAGTGAGGCGTGCACGATCAGCGTGTCTTGCTCGAGGATGGCCGCATGCGCCGCCTGACGCTCCTCCGGATTGAGGTTGCCGAGGCCGTCTAACTGGTGAGGGAGCTTCGTGAGCTCCCAGTCCCCGGGGGTACGGAAGAGAACGGCCCAGTGGTAGCTCGAGGCGACCTTGCCCTTGCCGCTGGCCCCCTCGGGTACGGGCAATTCGCGCACAAACTTGGCTGCCCGCGCGAAGGCAGCTTGTTCAGGGCCGAACCAGTTCGCGGGATGGGAGGGGGGGTCCTCGGTGCGCATGAAAATGCACTGGGCGATGCCTGCGCCGAGGGCGAGGGCGGCGATGGCGCTCCGTGGCCTTGCGAGCTGGCCGCCAGCGGGGCCTGCGAACAGCACGAGTCCGAGCCCAGAGAGTCCGGCAAGCGGCGCCAGGACCGGCATCAGGATCCGGGTCTCGATGGAGCCCTTCATGAGGACCGCCCCGATGAATGCGGCGCTAATGAGCGCCGGAGCGCCGAAGGTGGCCGCGGGCCCGAGCCTTGTCCTTGCCCAGTGCCAAGCGCCCGCCAGGCGCTCACCGAGGGTCGTTTCTGGCTCCAGCCACGGACCCTCACCCGTTGGGCCGTTGCCGCCCACCTTCGCCTTCTTGGGGGCCGCCGTCGACGCCCCAGACACCCACGCCTTGTACGTGCCGACGACCGCTGCGAGGACGCCGAAGGGCACCATGACGCGGGCGATGAACCACTGGAAGTAGTGCAATTGGAGCATGAGCCTCTTCATGCCCTTGATGGCGGCGTCGGTCTCCGCCAGGTCGCCCATGTTCCAGCGACCGTAGATGTTGGCGTAGGCGAGGTAGATTCTCTCCGCCAGGCCATCCATGCCTGCCCACGCCAGGAACGACACGACGATCGGCCCGAGATTGGCGAGCAGGTACACGCGCAGGCTCTCCCCAAAGACCCCGTAGGTGATCCGGTCCGTGGCGCATTGCAGGAGGGCCAGAAGGGCGATGGGCACCAGGAGCTCCGCTCCGGCCCCCAGGGCCTTCCGGATCCCGTCCCGCATCCAGGTCGCCGCAACGGCAATGAACACCGCCAGGACCACGAGGGGGATCGCCTTGAAGGCGCAGAGGGCGCTCAGGCCGAGCAGGGTGCCCGCCAGGCGATAGCGCCCGCGGAAGATCGCGTAGTCCAGGCCAAAGGCGAAGGCCGCCCCCGCGGAGATGTCCGTCATCGGGATGGCCGCATATTGGACGAATGCGGGGCTCGCAAGCGTCGCGAATCCCGACACCCAGCCGACGAGGATCGCGCGCTCCTCGTCCAGGCTGGCTGCCCGGGCCATGGAGCGCCCCAGTCGGACCGCACCGACGATCAGCAGACCCGAGATCACCAGGTGCACCATCCCCGCCCAAGCGAGAATCCACGGGCCGTGACCGATTCCGATGAGGTCCGCGAGCCAGAGCACCGGGGCGTGGATGAGCGACACCCCGATCGCGCGGATCGCATGGGCGTCGACCATCTTCTCGCCGCGCACCAGAGCTTGGGCACGCTCCAGGTACTCGACCACATCCGCGGTGGGGGTGCCCTCAACGAGGCTCCACGACCCAATAAAGAGCACCGCGGCGAGACCCAGGAGGGCTGCCCATGGAGCCCATCTTGGTTGGCTCAGGTCGGAGGAGTTAGCGTGCGTCATAGGTCGTTCGATCGTATCCGGGGCGGGCTGCCCGGGCTCGCATCAACAACAACCACACAAGGAATCCCGCAATCCCGCGTCTCGATCCTTGAATCAGGGTGTCTTGATCCTGTCTCTTGCCTACTGGCATCGTTGCTTGGCCCCCGTCCGACCGCACATCGGGACAAGGGGACCGCGTCGTTGCGCCGGCCACAAGGCATCACCAATTCGCACACTGCACGCTCCGACTTCGGCTAGACCGAGGTCCTCGGGTTCCATGGGCAAAACCGAGAAGATCGTAGTTCTCAGCATCCTGTTCCTCGTCGTTCTCCTGTTCGTCTGGTCCATGGGGGGAGGGCAAGGAACCGACGCCTCCGAGCGCGATGGGGCCAATGACGCCTCGACCGCTCGCTACAGCGGAAAAGTCACCCCTGGGACCGGTTCTGGCAGGGGGGACAGCCTCTCCAATGCCGGCTCCTCCGGCAACGGCAACGGGCTCTCGGCACCCGATGGGACGCTCCTGACTCGGCCGGGTTCGGGCAAGGCGTCCAATCCTGGGGGGGGCTCCAACGGGTCTGGCGACGCCACATCGGGGGCCAACTCTTCGGCGGGCCGCATCGAGTTTGACGTCGTTCCTGCGGGCTCCTCCTGTCTCTTATACACATCTCCGAGCCCACGAGAC
>CAJXRJ010000027.1 GCA_913058555.1 uncultured bacterium | reverse complement strand
ATCTACACACTGCATATCGTCGGCAGCGTCAGATGTGTATAAGAGACAGAGGAACGACCGTGCAAAGCAGCGAAACCACCCCCCATCAGGAACTCGACCGCATCCTCGAATCGACCCTGGCCTATTTCGAGAAGACGTGCAGCGTCCTCACCGAGGACCACGCCAGCTTCACGCCCGCTGAAGGCGCCCTGACGACGGCGGAGCAGATCCAACACGTAGCCCATACGGTGCAGTGGTTCATCGAGGGCGGCTTCACCCGGCCCGAGGGCTTCAACATGGACCCCGAGGCCTTCGCCCGTGAGGCCTATCGTGCCACGTCGGTGGTCTCTGCCATGGACGCCATGCGCTCCGCCATCGGCGACGCTCGCAAGTTGGTCGCTGCAAAGACCGCTGCAGAGCTCGCGGAGCCCATGCCCCAGGGCCCCGTCATGGGCGGCCTCCCGCGAATGACGGTTGTCGCCGGCATCCAAGAGCACACGGCCCACCATCGCGGCTCGCTAGCGGTTTACGCGAGACTGCAGGGACTCACCCCTCCCATGCCATACATGTAAACCGCTGCGACCCTAGGGAGCCGTTGCATTGTCGGCGCTCGGAGCAGGATCCTCGAGCCCCTCGCAAGGTGCGCCGCATTCGGCGTGGAGCCTCGCGACGTAAGTCCCCAGGTCCTTCGGCGGTAAGTCCTCGAAGAGCTCGTCCCGCACATCGATTCGCTCGATGCGATCGGGACGGAAGGCGCGGAAGTCCTGGCGCAGTTCGCACCAGGCCATCAAGAGCCAACTCGCCCCAAAGAACGCCATGCCGAGCGGCCGAATGCGCCGCTCGGTCGTGGCGCCTTTGGCGTCGGTGTAGGAGATCACGACGTAGCGCGTCTCACGAATCGCCCGCCGCAGGATCGCGATGTCGAACTTGGTGGACGACTTCGAGCGGAAGTCCTGGGCAAAGAGCGGCGTGCCCTCCACGTACGTGCGACGCTCGTCGGGCAGGACGGCCTCGATTTTCGAGATGGCGCTTCGCGCGGCGCGCCCGAGCTCTGAGTCCCCGAAGGTCTGCACGATCCGCATCCCAAACGCCAGGGCCTCGATTTCGTCCTGGTCGAACATCACGGGCGGCAGGTCGAAGCCGTTCAAGGCGTAGCCAACGCCCGCCTCCCCATCGATGGGGACGCCCGAAGCCATAAGGTCCCGGATGTCCCGGTACACGGTCCGGTCACTGACTTCTAACTCTTGGGCGAGCTCCGCTGCGGTCACGGTCCCCCCGCGGCGAAGCAGTTCGATGACTTGAAAGAGACGGTCGGCACGGCGCATGGGTAGAGACCATACGCCCCCCTTGCCAGTTCGCGGGATTCCCAGTCAGATGATTCAGGCGTGCCCCCGTCGTGGCACGAATGACTCCTCTGCAATCACCTCCCAGGCTATGCGACCTTTCTCCAAGTTCCTTCCCCTCGTCGCCGTCGCTAGCACCGTGCCGCTGGCCGCCGGCCAAACCCTCTCGATCCTGGTTGCCGAAGGGGACACCGTCCCCGGCGTCGGGACCATCACCCGTGTGGATGGCGTGTCGATTGCGAACGACGGCTCAACTTTGATCGAGGTCGACACGGACAACGCAGACACGGACGCGGACTCGGTCATGCTCCGAAACGGCGTCCTCTTCCTGCGGGAGAACCAAGCGCTGCCCGCACCGGCCGGCGCCACTCTCGGAAGCTTCGACGGGGCGAGCATTGGGCCGGGCGGTGAGACGATCTTCAATCAGTTCCTCACGGGCGCCGTCACCACCAACGACAACTCTGGCATCTACTTCGGCGACCAGCTCATCCTGCGCGAAGGGGACGTGAGCACAAGCGCGGCCTTCAGCCCCGGCACCACGTACCGCGGGTTCTTCGACGTCAAGTTCAGTCGCAACAGCGACACCGCCTTGGTCGTCGCATCGATGGACGATCCGAACATCGCCTCCACCGTGGATCGAGCCCTCGTGCGACTCGTCTTCAATCAGGTGAGTGGTCTGTGGGAGGAGTCGGTCCTCGCCAAGGAAGGAGACCTCCTTCCGGGGCAAATCGAAGCCGTGGCCGACTTTGAAACGGGCGCTGAAGAAAGCGCCGCCAACTCCCAGGGCCTTGCGATCTACACCGTGGACCTCCTCGGCGACACGTCGGTCGATCGCGCGATCTACCTACAAGCGGGCGCCGCCCAGACCTTGCTGATGCAGGAGGGATTTTCGTCCCCTATCCCAGGGCGCAACTGGGGCTCGCTGGCCTCAGTGGAAGTCGATCTCAACACCTCTGGCTCCTGGGTCGCGAAGGCGAACCTCGACAACTCGGACACCGCCACCGACGACGTCATCGTCCTGAACGGCGACATCATTTACCGGGCCGGTGACAGCCTGCCCGACATCGCGCCGCACACGCTAAGCGACTTCGGCGGAAGCGTTGGCGTCTGGGTCACGGACGCCGGCGACGTGGTGTGGTTCGGCGACTGGGACGATCCCGACACCTCCCGCGACGAAGGCCTCTTCATCAACGATCAACTCGTGCTCCAAGAGGGCGTCACGATCGTCGACGGCGAGACGATCATCGACCTCTCTGACATCACGGAGCAGGTCCACGTTTCGCCATCCGGCCG
Source organism: uncultured bacterium (assembly GCA_913058555.1). GTDB lineage: Bacteria > Planctomycetota > UBA1135 > UBA1135 > Saltatorellus. The sequence continues at coordinate 19,096 of CAJXRJ010000027.1, read as the reverse complement.
ATACATCGTGGTAGAGGGTGAATTCAACGACGGCACCGACCGGGACGCCGTGATCTTGATCGAGACCGGCATCGGCGACAACTACTGCGCCGCCGCCCTGAACTCAGCGGGCCTCACCGGAGTGATCTCGGCCAGCGGAAGCGACACAGCCGTCGACAACAACGTCGTCCTCACGGCCTCCGACCTACCACCCAACCAGTTCGGCATCTTCCTCACGTCCCTCGATCAGGACTTCGTCCCTGGCCTCGGAGGCGTGAGCAACGGCAACCTCTGCCTTGGTGGCGTCATCGGGCGCATCAATACGATCCGCAACGCCGGTTCAGGGGGCACCTACTCACTCGCCCTCAACCTCATGGCGCTGCCCCAGGGATCGGGAACCATGGCGGCAGTGGCCGGGGACACGTGGTACTTCCAGTCCTGGCACCGAGACGGCGTCGGGTTCGGCTCGAACCTCACGAATGGCGTTTCCGTGACCTTCGACTGAGGGCTTCCGCGGCGGTGGAACCGGGGGTTAGCGCGGCGTCACGGAGAACCCCGAAGACAGCGGAACGGTGACGAAGATTGCGGCGGCGAGCAGCGAGCGGCAAGTCCCATGCCCGCCAGTGAATTCGCCCCGGCGGAAAGCGCCTGGTTGCATGACGGCAATTTGGCGCCCATTTCAGACCGGTCCGTGGGGCTGCCCCTAAATCCCATGGAAGTACTCCCGCGGGCCCTGGGGGTCCTCCGCATCCAACGCCGCGATCGCCTTCCTCCGGCATCGATCGTCTGGGATACGTCCGGCGATCTCCCCGGCGGCTTCACGATCGCACGGCCCCATCATCTCGAGGGCAGCCACGGTCGCCCGGGCAACACGCCAATGCAGTCGTTCCCCATGCAGCGCCAAAAGATCCTCTACCAACTGCCGGCGCTCCCGGCCCCCTAGACCCCACGCACCGTTCAGTAGGCCAAACAGCGCCTCAGCCCGGGACCCAATCGGAGTCGCCACCAACGCGTACTGGCGCGCCACTGCCAGAGCCTCCGCCGCCGACGAGGTATGCCCACGTTCCACCAGGAGCCGAATCGGCCACGCCGCCACAGCCGCGCGTCGGTAGTCGTCTTCGCACTCAGCCGCCGCCTTCATGGCCTCCTTGGCTAGAGGCTCAACCTGGTTCTCGGCGCCCTGGCGGCCCACGGCGGAGAGGGCCTGAGCCCGGAACCAAGGCTCGGGAATCTGCCTCGCCGTGCGAAGAGCCGCGCTCGGATCCTCTTTCAGGAGTCGACGGACACGGTTGCGGAGCTGTGTCGAGTTCATTGGATGTGACCTGGGCGAAGCGCCCGGTGCGCATTCTGCGGTAACGACAAGTCTAAGCGGGCGCCTTCGATCGCCCGTCAGCTCAGGATGGGCAGGCGTGCGCCACTCGGCCGAGATTCTCGTGGTTAGACCCCGTCCGGCGGCACGAATTGCGGAGATGGTTGAATCGATCTAGGCTCGTGGATTCGTCCTGCCTGGGAGCCCAGTCTCGCACCCGGCCCCCCCCGCGTCCGATTTGCCCCCTTTTCTCCGCATGCATCGATCGACTCGCATCTCCCACGCTGCGCTTACGGCGCTCGCGGCCCTCGCAGCGCCGGGCCTTGGCCAGACGGTCTTTCCCACGAGTCAGCAGCTCGACGAGTCGCTGACCAACCTCAGGGCCACCGAGGTCTTTGACATCGATGGGGATGGGCACCAGGACATCCTTGCGGTCACGGGGATCGATGCACGGATCTCTATGTTCCCCGGGGAGGGGCAAGGCGCGTTCGGGAGGCCCCACTACCTGGAGCCCATCACCAGCCCAGCATTAGATCTAGTCCAAGGGGACTTCGACGCCGATGGTCGCCAGGACTTCATCGCCACGATGGAAACAGCGACGGGACAGAGGGCGATCTTGTTCCGGAATCGGGGGGACTTCGTGTTCAGTCGGATCGCCGTTGGTAGCTGGGTCGGGATCGCCGCCCAGATTGGCGCAGAGGACTTCGATGGAGATGGCGATCTAGATTTCATCTATCGCGTGAATGGACTTGGTGCGCCGGGGGGCACATCGGGCCTCTTCGTCCTGAACTTCAACGGGACGGGTTTCGACACGACGCCGACGGTCGTCACAACGACCATGCCCTCCAAGTTCCAGTCGGTGGACGTGAACGGCGACGGGCGGTGCGATGTCGTCATGAAGGGACTGGCGGACGAGACGTGGAGGCTTTCCACCAGCCTTGGCCCGTCGGGGTTCAGCACGCCGCGGTCTGTCTTCCCGGCCTCCGTCAGCCAACTACCTGGCATGCAGGTGGTCGACATCGACCAAGACGGCCTGCTCGACATCGTGGCCGTGCCCGATGCCGCCCAGCGCCTCATCCATATCCTGCGGGGCCAAGGTGTGCTCGACTTCGCAGCGCCTTTCTCGATAGCGACGTCTCGCAATCCCCACCCCCACCCGGGCATGGTCCGCGACTATGACGGCGACGGAGTGATGGACCTGACGTTCGGAGAGTCGATCAATGTCCTGAGCACGAGAAACATCATGCGCGGCCTCGGCGGGTTCAACTACGAATTCGACAAGCGCATGCTCTTCTCGGTCTTCCTGGGGACCTTCGCCGACCTCAACGGGGACGGATCCCTTGAGGCCTTGGGGGGCAGCGTCCGGGGCATCGGCTACGACGAGCGCGTCAGCACCATCGGCAACCGCTGGTACGACACGTCCCGGGAGATCCAGCGCTGGACGGGCTACGTCCGCGGCGAGATCACGATCGACGCCGACGGGGACGGTGACAAGGACCTCGTGGTCTATGGCAGCGACGTAGGGACGAGCTGGTATGAGAACGAGGGCGGAGGGTCCTTCGCCCGCGCGGTCACGTTCGAAGTCGTGGGAGACTTCCGCCGCGTCACCGGGGGCCATGACGTCAACGGCGACGGATTCGATGACATGCTCGTCCGCACGTCAGGCACCTCAGGGCTCGCGGTTCGCCTCTACCGGGGACCACTGACCTACGACCCACCGATCATCGTTTCCTCCACGGGCACATCGTTCCCGATCGCTCTCTTGCCCCTGCACCTCGACGCCGACGGCGACCTGGACTTCATCCAAATGCACCCAGGCATCGGCGGAATCCAGGTGTTTGCCCTCTTCAACAACGGACTGGGAACAGGGTTCCCGCGCCAGGCCCTTGTCCAGGGGGGCCTAAGCGGCATGTCCAGCGCGGTGGTGCTCGACCTCGACGAGAACGGCTTCGACGACGTTGTCACCCTTGGGCCCGCAGAGGCCCAGATTCACCTCAACCAGGGAACGGGCACCTTTGACCCGCCCGTATCCCACACCGCGGCCATCCTCCCCCACGTGCACTCATCGGCGATCGACGTCGATGGCGACGGCGACCTCGACATTGTGGCGCGGAACACCACCGGGCTTTGGCACTGGTCCCCGAACCTCCCGGGCCCGGGCATCGAGCCGTTTGTCCCCCTGGCCATCGCCGGCATCGACGATGCGTTCGATTTGGCAAAGATGGACCTCAACCAGGATGGAGTGGACGATCTGGTCGCCTTTGGCGGCGCGGTCACCGACGGCAATGCCGACACGCTCCTACTCGCGGACGGCACGGGCGGCTTCCTGGCCCCGGAGCCCATTGGCGCCCCTTACCCCGCCACCTATCGCACTCGGTTCCTGGACGTGGACAGCGATGGGGACGTCGACGCGTTCTCGACCCGCGACGCCACGGCGCTCTTGCTCCACATCAACGAATCTACCCCGGCGGTGGGCATGGTGCCGGATCTCTGCAGCAGTGGTGCGACGAACTCCTCCGGCCGCGCGGGGCAGTTGACCGCTTACGGCAGCTCGACCGTCGGGTCCGTTGACCTGACCCTCGCGGCGTATCGCTTGCCCGAGAACCAGTTCGGCATGTTCATCGGTGCGCTCACTCTTTCGGTCCCCGTGGTTGTCCCAGGCTCGCTGGGCTCGATTTGCCTCGGGGGCAACCTTGGCCGCTACGACGGGCCGTCCCAAGTGCAGTCCAGCGGGGCCCAGGGTCAATTCTCAATCCCCCTTGACCCGACCGCGCTCGAAACAAGCTCGGGGACCGTCGCCGCGGCGGCAGGCGAAACCTGGTACTTCCAGGCCTGGCACCGGGACCTGACCCCCGGCGGTGCGCCAACGAGCAACTTCACGTCCGCCCTCGGGCTGACGTTTGCGCCTTGACGTTTGCGCACTAGCGACGGCTCGCTCCCGAAGGTCCAATGTTCGCCCATGGACCCAGTCACCTGGATGGAAGAGGCCACCGGCGCCCGAATCTCGGGTCCGCCCGTGCTGGTCCAGAAACTCTGGAGCGGTTACGGGCGGATCGAACGCTGGTGGCTCGAGGACGGTGACGCGGGCCGGGCGCGAACGGTCATCTTGAAGGTGGTAGATCCCGGAGAAGCCGGTCCGAACCACCCGAGGGGCTGGACCTCCAGCTTTGCGGGCGAACGCAAAAGGAAGAGCTACGCCGTCGAGCGCGCCTACTACGGGCGCTTCAACGGCGAACTCGGGCCCGAGGCGCGAACGCCTCGGCTGCTCGCCGAGGCGGAGACAGCCACCGGTGGGATGATGCTCCTGGAGGACCTGGACCCTGCGGGTTTCCGTGGCCGCCGCCAGGACGTGACCGACCCGGAGGTTCGCGCCTGCATCCGGTGGCTCGCGGCATTCCATGCGGCCTTCATGGGGCGAGATCCCGAAGGGCTCTGGGACAGAGGGACGTACTGGCATCTTGCCACCCGCCCCGATGAGCTCGCGGCCACGCAGGACCCACGGCTGCGGGCTGCCGCGCCCGCGATCGACGCCCGGCTCGGCGCCGCCAAACACCGCACCTTCGTCCATGGCGACGCCAAGGTCGCCAACTTCTGTTTCGGGGAGCCCGCCGACCTGGACATCCACCAGCCCGTCGCGGCCGTGGACTTCCAGTACGTCGGAGGCGGCATCGGCGTACAGGACCTGAGCTACTTCCTTGGAAGCTGCCTGGACGATGGGCAGCTATCCCAGCGTGCGGATGGGTACCTGGACGCCTACTTCGCAGAGCTTGCGCCGAGGCTTGCGCCCCACTACGACCCAGGAGCGATCGAAGCGGAATGGCGCGCCCTCTGGCCCGACGCCTGGGCGGACTTCCACCGCTTCCTCGCGGGGTGGGCCCCGGGGCATTGGAAGCTCAGCCGATACTCTGAGCGGATGGTGCGCTCGGTCCTTTGAGCTGACCCCACTGGGTACCGTGCCCGCGACTCGCGTGGGCGCCCAGCCTGGGCGCGATCGCCTCTTCCGCGGGCGACCGGAACTTCCATAGGATGCCCACCATGCGAAACGTCCTCCTGCTCGCCCTGCTGATGCTCCTCCCGAGCTGCCGAGGCACGCGACCCTCCCGTTTCGCCGAGGAAGCCGGCCCCTTGGTGCTGGTCAAAGAGGCGCGGCTTCCGAGCAGCGAAGCTTGGTACGTGCGCTTCGCAACCCACGGCTGGTTCGATGTGCGCCGGGGGCCCGAAGAACCTTGGCTCCGTATCGAGGTCATCACGCCGACATCAGGCGTGCGCATCCGCGAAATCGCGCCTGAGTCGGCGCTCTCGGACCTACGGTGGGGTGACCGACCCGTGCGGGTGCGCGGTGTCCTGCGTGGCGAGCGTGCGGCCGAAGCGGCGAACAGCCTGCTGGAACAGGCCCAAGCCTATTCAGACGGGGCCTACCGCTCGATCCCGGGACCCAACTCCAACACCTTCGTGGCGGCGATGGCGGCCGCAACGCCCCATCTGCGCTCGACGATGCACCACAACGCCGTCGGAAAGGACTACGTGTCCCCCATCGGATTCGCGGCGACGCCGAGCAAAACCGGAGGCCGCCTCGACACGCCTTGGCTCGGCGTAGCACTCGGGCTGCAAGAGGGAATCGAACTGCATCTCGCTGGCCTGCAGTTCGGCGTCGGGCTCTGGCCGCCGCGCGTGTGCATTCCTTTTCTACCGGAGGTGGGGCCCGCCGGCGCCGCCAACGGTCTCTGAGGTCGCGCGCCCGGGGGCGGGCCACGATCGGGTCCGCGGGTGTCGCCGTGCTAAACTCCCAACATGCGCTTCCCACTGCTCGCTTTCCCGCTGTTCCTGACTTCTGGCCTCACGGGATGCATAGGGGGCAAGATCGAGCACCCCGGTGTGCTCGCCGTCCACGCACTTCCGATGGGGTCTGGCGTCGATGTCCCTGAGCAGTTCCAGGGCAGCGTCGGCTTCGATGATCCCACGGAGCGCGGCGATCGGCCGAGCCCGCAGGTCGGCGACGAAGTGCTTTACCGGGCGCACTTGTCCGTCCACGGCAAGACCCAAGACTGGTACGTTCGATTGAAGCTCGTCCGGGCCAACGCGGGCCAGATGAAGCTGAGTTTCAAACACAATGACGGCACCGTGGAGACCCGGATGTCTCCGCTATGGGAAGCGGCCGTCGAGGTCTACGATTGCGAAGAAGAGACGAGCGTGGTGGCGAAGATGGGCATCGCAGAATCATCCATCACCCACAGCATCTTTGGTCAGTCAGAGCTGCTCCGCATCCACTTGCCAACGGGCAAAGAGCTGTCGGACCTCACCCCAGAGCAGCGCCAGTCCTACGTGCTCGGGGTTGGGGCCGTCTCGAACCTGTTCAATGGGTGGCAACAGAACGAGCAGCTCCAACCGCTCATGAAGGAGGTGATCGGCTTCCCCGCCCAGGCCATCCTCGGCATGCTGCTTCGGGGGAGCTTCAAGTACACGGTCGCCCAGGGCTTCAACCGAGAGTCGGCGACGACCGCCGTGCTGCCCGATCCCGTGGGTGAAATGGTGGCCGAGAGGATTCCGCTCTCGATCAATATGGGGGGCGTCACGCTGATGCACGCGGACCTGACCGCCGTGAAGACCCTTGGGCCACTCGGCGCCGGCTTGGGCGTGGTGACCATCCGCGGCGTGCACCCGGAGGATGACAAGCGGTGGGTCGAGATTGAGCTGATCGGTGCCCGGGGTGGTCGTGCTCGCTAGGGGATGCCGAATGGGGATGCAGCGGGCCTGAGCCCGCCCTGGGTGGGCCCCTTGACCGGGACTAATGAGTATCCCTCCCGTGAAGCACTCAAGGGATCGCCGGGTTCTGCCGAACCGCCCGTGACCGGGGCACGCCAGGCCCCTGTCAGTCACAACGGATCCCACCATGCTGCAGCGCGCACCCTCGACCATCGCCCTCCTCCTACTGGCCGCCTGCCAGAGCGCGCCTCACCAGGTCGACTCCCACGCCGTGAACGCCGACTCGGTGAATTCCCACGGGATCTGGCGCGACCGCATCGGAGGCAGCCACGGGGAGCTCATGCGCGAGCTCGAAGGCGTTCGAGCCCTGCTCGCGGCGCGCGCCATGGCCACGACCGAGATCGCATCCAGCAACGTCGGTGCATCCATCGGCTCACTCGACGCCCTGGAATGGACCGCCAAGATCGCGGAACTCTCGGGACGAGTCGACCAGCTCCAGGCTGCGCTCGCCTCCCGTGCCACCGCCGGCCCTGTCGACGCATCCCACTCGATCCCGTCGAGCAGCATCAAAGAAGGAGCCCTCAAGGCCCTCAAGCAGTCCCTCCTCGCCCTCGCTGAGGACCATGCTCTGCACTGCGAGAACATCGCCAACGCGAATGTCCCCGGCTACAAGCGCCGCACCCTTGGACTGGCCTCGCAAGCGGATGCCTCGACCGGTATCCGCATGCCGGCGGCGACACGAAGCCAGCTGATCACGACTCAGGGCGCGCTGGAACTCACCTGCAACGACTTCGACTTTGGAATCGAAGGCGAGGGCTACTTCGAGTTTCAGCGGCCGGACGGGTCCATCCGCTACACGCGCAACGGCCGCCTGCGCCGGTCCTTCAGCGGGCGTATTGTCACGGCCCAAGGCCATCTCCTGACCGACCAAGTGTGCATTCCGACCGGCACGATCTCGGTCTCCGTAGCCAGCGATGGCCAGGTCTTCGGTCTCCTCGAAGGCAACAATCTCACGGCTATCGGAACGCTTCGCCTGCACGTCTTCACGAACCCGTCGGCCCTGGAGCCCTGCGGCCCCAGCAGCTTCAAGCCCACCGCCGAGTCCGGAATGTCCCAGGCGCGCCTGCCCGGCATCCAGGGCACCGGCCTCATTCGCCAGGGCTACCTCGAGCAGTCCAACGTGAACGTCACCGCCGAGCTCATCGACCTGCAGCTCATCGAGCGCCAGGCTGCAGCGATCCGCCGCACCCTCGCGAACCATGGGATCTACGCGCGCTGAGCCCAACCCGGGCTGATCCGGGTCGCGCCTACGAATTCGGGGGATTTGTCCCGGACAGCTCCCCGCGGCCGGAGCTTCATAGGGTGTATGGACAGCACCCGCAGGAACCACGAAGAGGAAGGCCCCGCGGAGCTACTGCGGTCGTTCCGGTGGACCCAGCGGCTCGCCCAGAAGCTGGTCCGGGACCCGGGACTGGCGGCCGACCTGCACCAGGAAACCTGGGTTCGCGCGGTCGAGCGCTTCGGCGACGCGATCCCTGGACGCAAGTGGCTTGCGGGCACCGTTCGTTCGATGGCCTTCCGTGCCCGGCGCGGTGAGGGGCGCCGCAGGGCCCACGAGACCCGGGGCGCCCAGCCGGATTCCGTGGAGGGCGTCGAGGAGCTCCTCATGCGCTCCGAGGCCCAGCAACGGGTCGCCGCGGCCGTCGGTCGGCTGCCGAGGGACCTTCAGATCCCCGTGCTCTTGCATTTCCAAGAGGGCCTCACCTTGGGCGCGATCGCCAAGCGCCTCGACTGTCCCAAGAGCACCGCGGGCGACCGGGTTCAACGGGGCCTTGCGGCCCTGCGCCGGGAACTGCAATCGGAAGGCGGTGGCTGGTCCGCGTGCTGCCTCTTGGCCGTTCCTTTTGGGGCCCTTCCGCCAGCGGCCAGCGTCGCGCTCAAGGTGGCTTCAGGCGCCGCTTCCACTTCGAGCGCTGCCACGGGGGCGCTTGGGATCACTACTTTGACAGGGGTTGCTATGAAGAAGCTCGTACTCGCGGGGGCGTTCGTAGCGCTCGCTCTCTTGGGGGCCCTTGCCGTCAAGTTGACCGCGCCCACGGCCGCGCCGACTGTCCCGTCGGAGACGGCCTCCGCTGCGGGTCTCGGGGAACCGGTCGACCCCTCACCCAACGAGACGGTCACCCCAGCCGTGACACGATCGGCAAAGCGGACTCCGAAGGCAGCTCCCTCGGCCCCAGGGCCCCTTGCCCGGCCCGACGAGTTCGTCTTCACCGCACGGGTCTTCGACTCCCAGGATCAACCGATTCCTCGCCCTCGGATGTTGGTGACCGCCGGCGCATGGCGCCACCAAACGGAGGGGACCGATGATGGCTCGGTGCAGCTTCGGCTCAGCGCCTCCGATCTCGAGACGATCGAAGAGAAGAACGTCAACGTGCTCATCTCCGGCAGCATCTACCAGACGCTCTACTCTCGCTACATACGGGCGGACGGTACCGGCAAGCTGGCCCCACCCACCCCAGGGCGAGTCGAGGACCTCGGTTCGGTCACGCTCCGGCCCGCGGGTGCCGTCCAAGGGCTCGCCACTTCCACCACCCGCAGCCCCATCGCCGGGGCAGAAGTCAGTACCTGCGACTACCAACCGGAGGATCCCGACAGCCGATCCGCCTACAGCGGCGTGGAACCAGACGTGGTCACGCAGGACGACGGCACGTTCCTACTGGGCCATCTCGCACCTGGAATGGTCTCGCTCTACGTTGAACACTCGGGCTTCCTGGTCAAGGCCCCGCTGACCTCGGTCGAGGTCTTGGAGGGCGTCACCGTTGGCCCGGTGTCCTTGATTGCTTCACCCGCAGATATCGTGACAGGCCGTGTCCAGAACAGGATGGGCGACCCCATCGAAGGCGTATACGTCAATGGCACCGACAACTGGTCCCGCCGAGACACGGATCAAACCGGCCCCGATGGCCGGTTCCGCATCGGCCTGCGCAAGGGCAGCCCCGCCGCAGTCCTGGCGCACTTCCCTGGCTGGCGGCAAATCTCGCCACCCCGCGATGCGCTGAGCCGGGCGGGCGAAGTGAATATCGTGATGGAGCCCGTGATACCGGACGCAGCGTTCACCGTCGCTATCGTCGATGCAAAGTCGGACGCTCACATCTACCGCGTGGCGATCGCGGTCTTGAAGGGCGGCGAGAATAGCGAAGCGAGTGGCGGGCCAGAGGATGGCACCGAGACCGGTATCGTGGGCCAACCCATGGTCCAACCCAAGGGCGGCCTCCCTTTGGACTTCGTTCCGGGGATCGATCGAATCCAAGTCACGGCCGATGGCTATCAGACCGCCATCGTGACCACAGAGGGATGCGGTGAGGAGGCTCCCCATATGACGGTCAAGCTCGTGCGCGCGGCCGGCGTCCGGGGCCGGCTCCTTGAGAACGGCGAGCCCATTGCCGGTGCCCTTGTGAAACTCAAGAGGGTGGGCCTCCACGTGGCTGAACCACGGGAAGCCCTGCGCGATGGGAGCACGATTCGACTGGAAACAGAGCGCGACGAGGGGCTGGCCATGACGGGCCAAGGCAGCTACTCGCCGGAGTCGGTTCTGGGGCTCGACGGCGATCCACCGCCCTATCGGCTCGTCCCTGCCTCCGCCATGAACGGCACCAGGACCGACGACCAGGGGTACTTCCAGTTCCCCACCGCGGCGAATTCTCCGCTCTGCTTATTCGTCCAGGGGGATGGACGGCCCGCCAGGGCCGTGCGGACGCTGGACGTCGAGAACGGAACGTTGGACCTGGGCGACGTTGAGATCGCCCCGCCCGCAACCCTCACCGGTCGCTTCGAGTTCAGCTCACCGTGGGATCCCACCGAGGTCGTGGTCGTTGTGGATGGTCTTGGGCGATCCGCTTCCCTTGGGGAAGACGGTTCCTTCACGCTCGATGGGCTGCAGCCTGGGCCCGTCTACTTCTCGTTGACCCAAGCTGGCCTGATGGGCCTGCCCGCTGGCCTCATGCCCTTCGAGGACGCTCCCGTGTTCCACGTGAACCTGGCGCCCGGGGAGAAGCGCAGCCTCGTGATCTCCCTAGATCCGTTCGCCCCATCGTCCCTCGCCCTCAACCTCACGGTCGGAGGCCGTCCCCTTCCGGACCTTCGACGCATCGAGGTGGTCCCCGTCAATGAACCCAATCGACCCTTCCGTCTTTGGTGCCAAGTGGAGGACTCGCTGGTCACCGCCGACACAAGGGCCCTCGGCCCGTGTCGCGTCGCCATCATTCAATCCTCCCGCGCCGGCTGGCTGCGCCTCCCTTGCCCGGGCCCCCCGCTGGATCTAAGGCCAGGTCAAACCGCGAGGCGCACCCTAGACATCCCCGCCGGCCGCCTCCGCATGACCATGGATCCTCTCCACGCGGGCGGGCGCTACGGGGCCTTCGACCTCACCCTCGACTCCGGCGGCGCCCCCCTTGAAGTCCTTGGCGTTCAACCCGCGCCACTCCCAACAGACGCCGCTACAGCCACAGGCGCTGACGCCGCGCCGCGCTCCTTGGTGACAGCCTTCCTCCCCACAGGCACCTATCACGCCACTCTGCGCCCCTCGCGGAATCGCCACGGTGACTCCAAGGACGAGGTCCTCGCCGAGTTCGACGTCTTGATTCACGCGGGCGAGGTGACGGAGATCGAGCTCAGCCGATAGGCGGCGTGCGGGCTGGCGTCCGGCAGACAAACCAGTGGTTTTTCATGGGAGCCTGTCGGCTCAAAAATGCGCGGGAAGAAGCGCCCGTTCGGGGCGGTACCGGCGACCTCGGTGATGCCCCAGGGACGCATGGTGCGTCCCGGGCCAACTGGCTTCCATGCATACACCAAGACTTCACTCCCTCGGACGCGGCACCGCCGCGCTCGCTCTTCTTTTTTCCTTCGGCGCCGCAACTCCGGTGGTCTCGGCGCAGACCATGGAGTTCTTTGGGGACTGGATCGCTCCGGCCTCCATTGAACTGACCGTCTCCCCTACTCCCGGCGCTGGTCAGTTCCCGACGATCACAGCGGCCCTCGCCTCCGTCCAAGCCCAAATCGGCACCGTTCCCATCACGGTCAACGTCACCGGCTCGGCCTCCTATAGTGCGGGCCAAGGGGAGGCCTTCCCCATTCAGATTCCAGCCTACGGCGTTTGCATCGAAGGCTTCGAAGTGGTCGCAGGTGCGCTCCCGGACCTCAACGGGGCCGGCTCGGGCGCTGCCACGCTCATCAGCATCAACAGCCTCGGCAACCCGGACCTTCCCCGTTCAGTGATTCGCGGGCTGCAGATCCGAGCTGATTCCGTGGTCCCCGGCAGCATCGGTGTTCAGATCAATGTCCCCCTGGGGGGCGCAGCCGCGCCCCAGCTCGTGGCCCCGGAAGTCCGCGACTGCGTCGTGACCGGTGGCGGCTCCATCGGTATCGACATCGTCGGCACCAACCCAGGGGTCCAGCTCGCGCCAGTGATCGAGCGCAACATCGTGCGCTGGACCCAAGGCAAACAGGCCACGCCCGTCGCCGGCATCCGCGTCACTGGGGGTACATCGCCTTGCTCCCCCGTGGTGCGATCTAACGAGATCGACCACTACGCGACCAACGTCCTCCTCACCGGCGGAGGCCTGACCCACCAGACCCGTCTCCAGTCCAATTTCGTGGAACTCGGAGGCATCAACGTGGACATCGTAGGGTGCGCGCCTTGGGTCGTGCACAACACCATTGCCTTCGCCGAGCCGAGCGCGCCCACGCCCATTGGCATCCGCTGGGATGCGGGCACAACCGCGATGACCCTCACGCACAACCTGATCTGGAATCCGGCGATTTCGGCCGCCGGCGTGAATCCGGCCGATGTGGTGGGGCCCCTTGGCATCTTCACCAACGCCACGCGAGCCGCTGACCTCAACTACGACGAGGATGACACCCTGACGGCGCTCAACGGCGGCTTGTTCAACAACTTTGGCCCAGTCCTCTTCGGTGGCATCACGCCGATGTTCGTCGGTGGCGATGCCTTCCCGGTGGCCAACAACAGCGACCTGCACCTCAGCGACCTCTCCATTCTGCGTGAGTTCACCGGAACCGATGAAGTGTCGCCTGCGCCCATTGCCTTCGCCGGGAGCTTCAGCGTGCCTGGGGCCCCGGCCCCCATGGTCGTGCGCAGGGATCACGCACACGACATCGATTTCGACGCTCGCGTCAACGGGCAAGGGGTGGACATGGGTGCCGACGAAGTCACTCTCTTCGACGGCGCGTTCATCCGAGGGGCCACGATCGCGCCCCAAACGAACTCCCTCGTTGGCATTGACATGGACTCGCTCGGCAACCTGCGCCCCAGCCCGCAGAACACTTGGACCACTCAAGTGGTCGTCACGGGTCAACCCGGCGATGTCGTCTTCGTCTTCTCCGGCGTTGGCTTCCTCGACACGGTGTCGAGCCCTGCGTTCCCAGGCGTCGACATTGAGAACCGGTCCGTATTCCAGAACCTGATTGGGAGCAGCATGTTCATCCCCGGGGTCCAGTCCTTGTTCACCTTCAGCCTCGACCTCACGGGCAGCGTTGGCCTGCCGATGGCCATCGTGGACGCGGGTGGCACGGCGGTCGTCACCGTCAACTTTGGCACGGCGCAGCCGGCCTTCGCCGAAGCCGAGGGGCACCTCCAGGCCTTGGTCCTGGATGCGGCGACGCTCACGTTCGTCCAGAGCACCAACCGGCTCCCGATCGAGCTGAACCTCTGATCCCAGGACAGTCCCCGTCCAAGGGGACCGCAGGGGTCGAATCTTGCACCAGTGGCAGGATTCGGCCCTTCGCCGTGGGCCTCGGGAACTTTCCCGCCTGGCGTCGGTCAATGGGCTCGCTCTCTCACTAGCCGTCCCGGCACAGTGGGTTGGGGTAGTTCCTCCCCGCGCAGGGCCCCGATGGACCACGCCGGCCAGAGGGCAACCCCCTATCGACACTTACGGGGAGGCGCGCCCATTCATCGAAGCCAGCTTGGGAACTTTCTGCGCCTTTCCTCGCCTACGACGCCCGTAGCTCCCGCCGCTAGGGGGTGAGGGCCGTTGATCGGCTACTTGCGCGTTTGAACTCCCCCCCATCAAAGTCGTCCATCGGATCGGAAACGCCCTTCTCCGACCTCCTTCGCCAGTCCCGCGGGGGATGTCGGGACTCCCTTGGTGAACTCGCAGGCCGCTTCTACCCCCGCGTAGAAACCCTCGTGCACGCCAGGCTCCAGCGGGATCTGCGCCGCTCCCGCCCGTGGCTGTCCGCACGCTTCAGCACGGGCGACGTGGTGCACGAGGTCTTCAACGACATCCTGACCGACGTCCGGGGCTTCCGCGGGGCGACGCCGGACGCCTTCGCAGGGTACCTGTCCATTCTGGTTCGCAACCGCATCGTGGACGCGATTCGCCACCACGAAGCTGCCCAACGGGACGCACGTCGGGGGACCCCCGAGTCACGGGCCTACGGCGAGGCGTCCGTCGCGCAGGGCCCCGCCGAATCCGCGGCGATCAACGAAGAGCGCGGCCGGTTCCAGGAGGCCTTGGCGGCCCTGTCCGATCGCGACCGGATGCTCGTGCGCGCCAGGGCCGAGGAGCTCGCCACCTTCGCGGAACTCGCGGAACAACTGGGTTACGAAACGGAATCTGGCGTCCGGCGCGCCTTCTACGCGGCCCGCGCGCGTTTGGCCATGCACCTCTCACGGCGATGATCGACCGAACAGCAACCGAGGCCCTGATTGAATCCGCAGTGGCCCTCGCCCTCGAGCTCCGGGACCGCGGCTCCGACGATTGGCTCGACCGCGCTACCGAAGGTTGTGAAGAGCTGCGCCCCCTGGTGCAGGATGCGGTCGAACGCATGGAACAGCTCACGGGGAGTTGGTTCGACCCGAGTCCTCGCCAGGACAAGGCGGGGGAAACGCTCGTGGGACGCTTCCGACTGGGGCGCCGCGCGGGGGAAGGCGCCATGGGCGTGGTGTACGAAGCGGAGGACTCCCATCTCGCACGATCCGTTGCCGTCAAACTGGTGCGCTCTGGGGCCATGCAGGGGCACCAGGCGAAAGAGCGGTTCCTGCGGGAAGCCGAAGCCATGGCGGCGGTGGAACATCCGTCCATCATCTCGATTCATGATCGCGGCCAGACGGCGGACGGCGACCCCTTCATCGTCATGGAGTGGCTCGACGGCGTTGGGCTCGACGCAGTGATCGAGCACGCCGGCAGCATCCATGACACCGCACGGCAGCAGCATGCCCGCTGGGTGAGAGACGACCTCGGGGTCGACGCGCGCCGCGAGGGCGACTACCTGCGCTTGGTCGTTGGCTGGGTCGCGGACGTGGCCAGCGGGCTCCGCGAAGTGCACGACGCAGGGATCCTCCACCGGGACATCAAGCCCTCCAACATCATCGCTCGCCGTGATGGAACGCCTGTCCTTTTGGACTTTGGCATCGCGCTCTTGGATGAGGACTCGACCCTGACCCAAGAAGGGCATCGCATGGGCACGCCTGCCTATATGCCACCGGAGGTCATCGTGGAGGGGGGGCACCATGGCCGTGCGAGCGACACCTACAGCCTCTGCGCGACGCTGTACCACCTCCTGACACTGTCTGCACCCTACCGCGGGCTCCCGACCGAGGTGATGGCGGCGATCGCAACCAGAGATCCGGTCCCCGCTGCCCGGCTGCGGCGCGGCTTACCCCGTGACCTGGCGGCGATCCTCGACAAAGGCATGCACCGGCGACCCACGCGGCGGTATCGCACGGCGACCGCCCTCGAGGAGGACCTTCGCGCCTTCCTGTGCCACCGCCCCGTAACGGCGCGTCCGATCCCCCATTGGCAGCGCCATGCGGCGAGGGCCTGGCGGTCGTCCACCGTCCGCGCAATGACCGCCGCGCTCGCCCTTCTCGCCGCCGTCGCCACGGGGCATATGCTCCGCGGACGTGTCGTGGCGGCGGCCGAGGCTCGGGGTTGGGAGGCCGTTCGGCAGCTTCCGCCTGGCTTCAGCACGGTCGGGTTAACCAACCGCCCCTTCCTCCACTCCGGGGACCGTGCGGCCCTCACCGGGCTCCTTGACCGTGCGGTAGAGAGTAGCGCTGACGGAGCCCGCGCCCGCCTCCTGCGCTCCTCCTACCGACTGGATCATGGCGACCCCCTTGGCGCCGCCAGGGACTTCGCGGCCCTCTCCGCCCATAGCAGCTCGCCCTATGTCGACGCGCTGGACCGGGCATACGCCCGCTTGAGCAGCGAAGCGCTTGGCCATGGAGCGCTCCAACTGGCCGACCTGCCGCCGCCCCAAACGGCCTTCGATCACTACCTGGCGGGCTACCACGCACTGCGGTGCGGCGATGAACCCGGCGGCTACCGCTTGCTCGGGTTGGCCGGAGCCGATCAGTTCGCCCATGCCAGGGAGCTTCGACTTGCGGTCACGCCATTTGGCGACCTCGACTCGCGGGCGCAGGTCAGCCGCGCCCTCGGCGCCCTCGAAGAATTGGTTTCGCTTGAGCACGACCTCGGAACCCCTTCCGCCGCCACCTGTCAGATCGCCGCACGGATGTATGGGGTCATGGGCCGCTACGACAAAGCCCTCAGCCGTGCCGAGCAAGGGCTCTGGCTCGCTCCGCGGGCCTACACGCTGCACATCAACGCGGCCTTCGCTGCCTTTGCGCTTCAACGCTTTGGGATCGCGCTCAGCCACCTGGATGTTGCGCGGGAACTGAGGCCCAACTACCGCAAGCCGCTCTTGATCCTCACCTGGGTGCTCGGGGAACAAGGGCATTTTGACGAGGCGGTGCTTGCCGTGCAGGAAGCGAACCTGACCCCTGCCCCGGACCTCGAATGCTGGCGGCTCCAGGTGCTCTCCACCATTGAGATCTACCGGGCCCTGGAGCTCAAGAAGCGCGGGGAGAAGAAGGCCTTCGACACGGCTGTTGCGCTCGCCGCAAAGCACGTACTGGAGGCCCAGGAGCTCGGCAGCGTGCCATTCACGCCGGAGTTCATGATCCTCGAAGGCCTCTACGAAGGGAGCGACGCCATGGTGTTCAGCGGCCTCGCGGGCCTCCTCCAGCGGGACCCCCAGAACGTCTGGAGGCTCCGGCGTTTCCTCGATCACCTTCCCGAAGATCTCGACGTCGAACAAACCCAGCTCGTGCGCGAGGTTTTCGACGCACAGCAGCGGGATCTGTCCTCGAGAGCCCTTCCCGAATAACGCGCCCGTTTTTTGAATCCCACCGCGTTCCCCCATGGAAGAGCCAATGCGCTTGTTCCCGCGCGGTACACGCTCCACCCCTAGAACCGAGCTCGCCCATGAAACTTTCCCTTCCACCCTTTTTCAACCTCCCCGTTCCCCGTGTTTGGATCGCTGTCGCCTCCTCTGCGGCCCTGGCATCCAACGCCTTTGCGAGCCCACAAGAGGCCACCCAATGGCTCACGACCGAGCTTCGGGGCATGTTCCATGCCGCGCCCATTGGCCTCCTGGAGACAACGCCTGACGCTTCCCTGACCCTCCAGGACCTGCTGGTGAGCGGGACGTCGCTCACGGGATCGCTCCCCGCAGAATGGACGACGGCGCGCTTCGGCCCGGCAGGCGCAGACTTTCCCATCTACTCCCGTACCGCCCTTCGCGCTGGCATAGAACGCGCTGTGCAGGGATTCGTCGCGGACGACCTGGAGCTTGGGGGCGTCTCATCGGGAGGTGACGTCTGCCCCCAGATCCAGGCCGACGGCAGGATCGTGCTTGGCCTCGACTCGAACTGGTACTTCTTATCCGTGGCCATCGACAACGGGAGCGGAACGGTTTACGGCACGGCGGGCTCAACGCTTGCGAGCCTCGCATCGCCGCAGCATTCGGTCATCTCCTACTACTTCGAAGGCAACACGATCATCCAGCAAGGACTCCGGGACGCCGTCGCGGTCGAGGAAGTACACAGCGACCTCGGATTCGGCGTGAACGATGCGAGGAGGATCTCCGGCATCGATCGGGGCATTGGTGTGATCTCCCACGATCCCACAGGCGGTCGAACGGGCTGGCTCGCGAGCGTTCGTGACAAGGTGTACTTCTCGTTCACAGAAGCGTGGCTCACGTCCCATGGCACCTTGCCGGCCCTCGCCATGAGCCAAGGCGGCTCGCTCGGCGCCAACTTCGAAGTCACTCCAGGGACGATCTACGAGATGACGTGGGACGACCTGGGAGGGGCCATCGGGTGGGGTTGGACCGATTTCCGCGTGGCGTTCACCAGAGAAGACCTGTTTGGCACATCCCAAGGATACGCCGAACTCGACGCGCTCTCGGTCTACGAGCGGACGGGGGTCAAGAGGGTCATCTTCTCGACCACCCTGTCCACTGGATCGCCCGACCAGCTGATGGGTTATGACGTGGCCACGATGTCGTCCCAGAACTCTGGAGGCGTACCGATCCGAACTCAGACCGGAGCTCTGGTCAGCGGCAAACTCGGCCTTCGCAACGACTCAAGTCCTGTGGGTACCGACAACGTCACCGGAACCTGCGGCGGCGACCCTGAGCACACGATTCTCTTGTACGTGGCGGGGATCCCCGTGGAGACGGACCTCACGAACGCCGGCCAGCCCCTGGGACTCTCCGTATACCGTTCGAGAGTCGAAGGTGCCCGGATCACCCGCGATGCAGAAGCACTTCACCTTGCTGTGTCGGGCATCCCCACCAACGGAACGGGTCCTTTGGCGGCCTTCCTCGACTTTGGCACCGTCAACCAGGTGAATGTGAACAACGGGATCCTCCAACCCACCACCTGGATCACCCTGCCACCCATCGCCATACCCTCCGGCAGCTCAGACTTCTACTTGGACATTCCGGGGCCGCTGCCCGCGCTCAACGAAGCCGCGCTCCGTATCCGTGTCGTGGACTACAACCAGAATCTCGTCGGCACCAGCTACACCTCTCTCTTAAGGCTGTAGGCCGACCATGAAGCGCGACCCGAAACGACCCGGTACGGGGAACCACGCTCCGACTCGCCACGGGCGGCCCTCTACCGCTGCGTCTTTCCCGTCGCGGTTGGCCCGGGCCCGCGCGGGCCGGCCCGAGGCCATCGGATCGCTCTGCCGGCTCTACCGTTTGCCCATCGAGCGCCGCGTACAGCGCCTGCTCAAC
>CAJXRJ010000026.1 GCA_913058555.1 uncultured bacterium | reverse complement strand
CCCAGGAAGTGCGCATGCCCTTCGATGAAGCCCGGGATCGCGAGTCGGCCGTCGAGGTCCACGACGCGTGTGGTTTCACCGCGAAGTGCCAGGATCTCCTCCTCGGTCCCCACCGCGACGATGCGCCCCCCCGCCATGGCGATGGCCTCGGCCTCGGTGCCTTGGGCGTCCACCGTCACGACGCGTCCTCCAATGAGGACGAGGTCGGCCCGTTGGACCTCAGCTGCCGGTTCCTGCGCGAAGGTGATCGTTCCCATCAGCGCCGCGGCGATCGCGACGGCTCCGGACATGAGGCTGCGTCTTTGCATGCCACAGTTCTACCCGTGGGTTGGGCGCGTAGGGTCGGTGACCAGACCGAATCTACGCGCCCTTGACACTCACTGCCTGCGCGGC
The DNA here is from genome assembly GCA_913058555.1 of uncultured bacterium. Lineage (GTDB taxonomy): Bacteria > Planctomycetota > UBA1135 > UBA1135 > Saltatorellus. The sequence goes on along the minus strand of CAJXRJ010000026.1, from coordinate 21,375 downwards.
GGTGCCGCGGCTCAGCTACTGGAAAGCGATCGCAATGCCGTCGGTGAAATTCGACCCAAGGCCAACGCCATCGCGGTGCCATGCCTGGAAGTTCCAGGTTTGTCCGGGCATCACGGCGACGGTGCCGTTGCCCTGGGGGATGTCGGTCAGGTCGAGGGCCAGCGAGAAGCTGCCGGTGGCGCCGGTGGCCAAGATCTCGCCGGGTCGACTGAAGCGCCCGATGGCGCCGCCGAGGCAGATGTTGCCGTTGGTGCTGCCGCCGCCCAGGGGCACAAAGGCCTGGGTCATGGACGTGACGAAGATGCCGAACTGGTTCGGCGGAAGCTGCGACGCGGTGATCGTCAGGTCGTTGCTCGCGACGACGTTTGAGCCGGTGGCTCCCATGGTGCCGAGCAGGCCGGCCGAGTTCGGGTTTGTCGAGCAGTAGTTCGAGCCGAGTCCCGTCGTATCGACGTTTGCCGCGAGGATCGCGACCGCGGAGTTGGGGTTCAGCGAGTTGTCGAAGCTGATGCTCGTCAAGACTTCGCCTGCGGATGCCGAAAGGTCGACGGTGCCAATGGTCAGGTTCAGGTTCGCGTCGGCGAACCCGGAGTCCACGCCAGCGGTGCCGGCGAAGGAACCACCGAACCAGTCGCTGCCAAAGAGGGTGCTCGTGGTCGAGCCGCCGCTTTGGAAGCCGAACGTCACGTCGAACGCGCCGCCACCGTTGCTGATCTGAAAGAGGACCGCTGCGCTCGACGATGAGTCGAGTGTGATGGGCGTCCCGAGGATCGTGGTTTGGGGCCCGGTCTGGTCGCTGTTCGGGAGCCAGCTCGGCTGGATGCCGATGTCGTCGCCGTCCGGCGACGGGTCCCAGGGACGGTTGCCATTGTCGGTCACGTTGCGGTCGCCCAGGTGCACGATGTCGAGGGCGCCGGCCATGTCCACAAGGAGGAAGTCATCGGAGAGCGGGTTCGACGGGACACCCGCGGTGAAGTCGAGTCCGCGGTCCGAGATCGATCGGTAGCCGGTGGCGTCGTCGGGGACGCCGGACTCGCCCGCGTGCACGATGCCGTTGAAGTTGTAGTCGAGCGGAATCTGCGTCGTCGACGTGGGGGTCAGGTCCGTGGAGACGTTGGCCGCCAGGATCGCGTAGCCGGCGTTGGTGTTCGAGGCGTTGGCAAAGGCGATCGCCGTCAGTGTCTCGCCATCAAAGGCGGACAGGTCGACGGTGAATTCGGTGATCGAGAGGTTGTTGTCGACCGCGGCGTTGTCGGTAGCGCCCGTTCCTGCGAAGCCCCCACCGAACCAATCTCCAGCGGAGATCGAAGCGATGGTGGAAGCGCCGCTTTGGAACGTGAAGCCGACGTCCACAGACCCGCCGCCGTTGCTGACCTGCAGGAGGAACGAGGCCGACGATGTGCCCTGGAGCGCGATGGGACTCGGTAGCGTGGTCGTCTGGGGCCCGGTCTGGTCGGGGCTCGCGAGCCACGTGGGCTGGACGCCGAAGTCGTCGCCGTCAGGGGCGACTCCGAAAGCGCGCGCTCCGCCGTCGACGGTGTTGCGGTTGCCGATGTGCACGACGTCCAAAGTGCCGGCGGTGGCGACGAGGCTGTAGGCGGCGACGAGCGGGTTCGTGGGGATCCCGGCGCTGAAGTCGAGGCCGCGGTCGGAGATGGAGCGGTACCCGTTCAGGTCGTCAGGGTTGCCAGCCTCACCGGAATGCACGATGCCGTTGAAGTTGTAGTTGAGGGGAATCTGGGTCACCGTCTGGGCGGCAGCCGAGGCGGTGAGGGCAAGGAGGACAATAGGCGAAACGATTCTCATAGCGATTGCCGTTATGGCAATGGTGGAAGGGGGACAAGACGGGCCGATACAGAGTGCTCCAAACAGATCGGATGCGGCGGCGCGATTCGGGGGATTCACGGAGCCCTCACCCCCGAAGGTCCCACTGGCGATTCCCACCCGGGGATTGGGCGTTTGGAGTGCTGCCCGAGGAGCCAATTTTCCCCGGTCTAGCCGCGTGTCCGAAACGTAAGGGGCCCGTGGCGATTACAGTGCCTGGCTGCCGAACCCCGCGTCCCAGCTCCTTGCTCATCCATGAAGTCCGCCCTCCTCATCCCGTTCGCTCTCTGCGCCATGACGCCCCGAGCCAGTGGGGACATCAGCTACACGAACTTCTCCTCGACGGCGGGCCTGAACCTCGTCGGGTCGGCTGAGAGGAACGGCACCGCCTTGCGCCTGACGAGGAGCCTCCCCAGCCGCCGTGGCGCGGCTTGGGCGACACAACGCCAGGACGTGGTGCAGCCCTTCACGTGCGAATTCGAATTCGATGTCTTCGGGCTGGCGGACGGGATGGCGTTCGTGATTCAGCGCGACGCGGACAATGCGCTCGGGCCGGACGGGCAAGCCCTTGGATTCTCCGGCATCACGAACAGCATCGCCGTTGAGATCGACACCTTTGACAACCAGGTCAACGGCGACCCGTCCGGCAACCACATCTCGGTCCATACCGGCGGCACGGGGGCAAACTCGTCGGACCACGGGAACTCCCTTGGCAGCACATCGCTCCTCGTCGACCTGAACGACGGCGTGGTTCACACGATGCGGATCGAGTACGTCCCCGGGACGCTTCGCGTCACCGTTGACGATGTGCTTCCTTCCCTGCAGGTGGCGATCGACATCGGCGCGACCCTCAACCTCTCGGACGGGACCGCCTGGGTTGGGTTCACCGCGGGAACCGGCGGGCTCACCCAGTCCCATGAGGTGCTCTCGTGGACGTTCGATGAAAACGCGAGCGTCGCCACCGGCAACCGGCCGCCCCTGGCGCCGACCATCGACATGCCTTTGGCAGGGGCGGGGCAGGTGGACCCCGGTTCCGTTCCGCTGGCGCTCTCTGGCTTTGACGACCCCGACGGGAGCGGCCACGGCTGCACCGACTTTGAAATCTGGACCGTTCAGCCCGCGGAGCGGGTTTGGCGTGCTTCGTGCCTCGCAGGCGCCAACCTCTTGGTCGCCGACTTTGGCGTGGGCACCTTCACTGGATCCCACGCGGGCCAGACCTCCCTCGATCCCATCAGCAGCTACGTCTTCAGGGCGCGGTTCTCCGACGACAGCGGCGACCCCTTGTCGTCGTTCGGGCCCTGGGCGGAGCGCCCCTTCCAGACGGGACAGGCCGGGGCTTTCACGGCGCTGCAGCTGGCGGATGTTGCGGACTCCCCGGGCCCTGAGCTCCAGTACGCGGCGAGCGGCTTGGGCGTCGACCTTCCCCAGGGTGCCGCACCGGCCCGCGTTGTTCTCGAAACCGCCGCGGGTCAAGAATTGCTCGTCATTGCGGGGCAGGCGGCGGCCGGCAATGCCGTCATCAATCCGAGTGCATTGGCGTCCCCCGCGCCGGTGCGGCTCCGCGTGGAAGGCGGTAGCGCCGGACTCGACCTCAACGCCCTCGACCTTGTCGTGCGCGACGCCTCGTGCAGTCGCTATCGAATCTTGATCCCGGAGCTCACCCTGAGTCCGGGCACCACGGCGTTCTTCTGGGTGTCGAGCAATGGAGCGACCTGGGACGCGATCCCCGGGCAGACCATCCCGTCCTTCTCGACCCTCGTCCGCGGGGACCAGCTCTCCTGGGACGTGCACGAGCCCGGGTACGAGTTCCAGGTCGTGGCGTCGGGACTCCAGCTCCCCGTCAACCTCGCGTTCGTGCCGAACGCAGGTACCGCGCCGGGGGACCCGTTCCTCTACGTGACGGAGCTCTACGGAGCGATCAAGGTCGTGACCAACGACGGCACGGTCTCGACCTACGCCGACAACCTGCTCAACTACAACCCCTTCGGCCCCTTCCCAGGTTCCGGCGAGCAAGGTCTCGGCGGCATTGCGGTGGATCCGGTGACGGGGGACGTCTTGCTGAGCCTCCTCTACGACCAGGGTGGGCCGCATTTCCCGCGGGTCGTCAAGTTCACGAGCGTGGACGGTGGGCTCACCGCGGCGACGCAAACAACCCTGCTCGACATGCCCGGTGAGGCCCAGGGCCAGGCGCACTACATCTCCCACCTGGAGGTTCTCAGCGACCGGACCGTGCTCGTTCACATGGGCGACGGCTTCAACTCCGCGACCGCGCGCAACCTGAACTCCTACCGCGGCAAGATCCTGCGCATGAACCTGGACGGCACGCCGCCCACGGACAACCCGTACTTCACCGCTGGCACGGTCAGCGCTCGGGACTACGTGTATGTCCTCGGCGTCCGCAATCCCTTCGGCGGCCGCACCCGGGACGCCGACGGCGCCCACTACTTCGTGGAGAACGGCCCAAGCGTGGACCGCTTCGCCAAGGCCGTGCCTGGCCGGGACTACCTTTGGTCCGGGTCCGACGCGCACATGTTCAACTTCGCGATCCACGCGTGGGCGCCGGCCGTGGGCCCGGTGAACATGGCGTGGATCCAAGGCTCCGCGTTCGGCGGCAGCGAGTTCCCCGCGGAGAAGCAAGACCGTGCGTTCGTGTCCCAGGCGGGAGAGACCTATCGACAGGGGCAGGATCCCCGCGGCAAGCGCGTCGTCGAGTTTGAGCTCGATGCCCAAGGGCAACTCGTCTCGGGGCCCACGACCTTCGTGGAGTACGTCGGCCCCGGCCGCTCCACCGCGGTGGGCCTCGCCGCCGGACCGGGCGGACTTTACTTCACGGACTTCTACAACGAGCAGGGCAACAACCCCGTGGCGCCGGGCGGCAACATCCTGCGCGTGCGTTACGTGGGTGAAGACCCCCCCAACTGCGACGACATCGGCCAGGCCTACTGCGTCCCGGCCGTGCTGAATTCCTCAGGGCTCACTGCCGTTCTCTTGGCCCGGGGCAGCACCGTGGCCGCCGACGCTGACCTGACCCTCGACGCCAGCGGTCTTCCGTCGAACGTCTTCGCCCTCTGTCTCGCGTCCGAGACCCAGGGCTTCACAGCGAATCCCGGCGGCAGCCGTGGCAACCTTTGCCTGGGCGGAACCATCGGCCGCTTCAACGGCCAGATCATTGGCACCGGCCCTTCGGGCCAGTTCAGCCTGCCGATCAACATCACCAACCTCCCGGCGCCCTTGGACATGGTCAACGCCGGCGAGACGTGGAACTTCCAGGCCTGGTTCCGCGACTTCCAGCTCGTCGCGACCTCCAACTTCACCAGCGCGATCTCGGTGACGTTCCAATAGGCGCCGCTTCGGTGCGCGGCCCGCTGCCTTAACGAGGAAGGGGGGGCCCATGGGCGCTTCTGCCCATGTGCCCCCCCCTTCGTAGGTCTCCGGATCGAGCCAGTGCTTACTGGAAAGTCACCTCAAGGCCGTCAGTGAAGTTGGAGCCAAGGCCGACGGGGTCGCGGAACCAGGCCTGGAAGTTCCAGGTGTCCCCCGGCATGACCGCGACGTTGTTGTTGCCCTCGGGGAGGGCGGTCAGGTCAAGGGCCAGAGAGAACTGCCCGCCTGCGCCGCTGTTTACGATCTGGTTCGGCAACGACAGCCGCCCAATGACGCCGCCGAGGCAGATGTTGCCGTTGCTGGTGCCACCGGCCAGGGGAACGAACCCTTGGGTCCGTGAGCAGACGAAGAAGCCAAATTGGTTCGCGGGGAGGTTGCTGGCGATCATCGTGGCGTTGTTCGACGCGGCGAGGATGCTGCCGGTCCCTGACATCGAGCCTGGGAATCCCGAGGAGTTGGCGTTAGCCATGCAGTAGTTCGTCGAGAGGAACCCCGTGCCGCCGCCGATGGCATCCAAGAGGAAGACGGCCCCCGTGACGGTAGCGAGGCCAATGCTCCCGCCGCCGGGATTGGCGGGGTCGATGGCCGTGTCGTCCGCGAACAAGTAGGTCAGGGCTCCGGCGGGCGGGTTGGTCTGATCGAGCCCCACCGGAAACTCACCGGCCACCGTTTCCACCATGGCGCCGATGTAGAAGGTGCCCGTGACGGCCACGGGAGCCGGGAGCACGAAGGGGACCTTCTGGTCGCTGTTGGTCATCGATGCCGGGAACGGTGCCGACGCGTAGAGCAGCAGGGCGTCCCCCGGGTTGCCGTCGTTGGTCGGATCGTCCCAGATCGCGACGCGTGTCATGCGCCCGTCGAGTCCTCCTGCGGGAGCGAGGGCTGTGCCTATCGCCACCGAGATCGTCTGGATCGAATCGCCCGCGCCCGCATCAAAGCCGTGCATGAATCCGATCTCTGCGATGCTCGGGAAGGTCAGCGCGTTTTCGGTGCTTCCGTCGTCGAGCGTGTAGGTCTGCCCGGCAGCGGACGACGTCAATGCGGCGGCGGCCAAGGCGGCGAGGGTGATGGGGGAGATCTTGGGGTTCAGCATGTGAGAATGGGTGCCAGGGCGGTTGTGCATACGGTGGACGGGGGCTTCGGGGGCAAGGTTCCGCCCGTGTCCAAGTGGATGTGAACGCGTCGTTGCACACGCAAAACACTACCTCAAATGGGCGCGGGCTAGCCGCTTCTATGGGTTTGGTCACCGTCTCCGCGGAGAAAAAGAAATGGGACGCGGGCGCGACGTTTCCCCGTTCGCTTGGGGCCCACGAAGACGCTCGAAGAGGGGTCGGGTTTCACTCCGGACATCACTTCCCCCCTCGCCAATTTTCCTCGCCATTTCGATGAAGTCACCACTCGCATCCGTTGCCATGGCCCTTGCCCTGGCATCCCTTCCCGCCCTGGCCGCTATCGCTCCCCTCGACATTGCACCCGCTTCCGACAAGGACGCAGGCTACGTCGCACAGGACATTGTCATGCACGCCGCCGAGAGCGGCTCGCACATGGACAAGCTGAGCATGCAGCTCTCCCAGATCGACGAGATCTACGCCAGCGGGAAGCCCATTTCCGCAGCGCTCGGAGATCTCTCCGCACTGGTCGCGTCCCTTCCCGCTCACTCAGCGCTCCGCGCTCGGCTGATGGCCTACGTGGCCGATCTTGAGCAGAGAGCCCTTGCCGCATACATCTCTGCCCAAGAGATGAGCGCCCTTCGCCGCGAGTTCGTTGCGGCCCGCCTGGACCGTGCCCTGGATGCCCTCCGCGACCGAGCCCTCGCCGGTGGCTGGTCCCGCCCCGATGTGGAGCGCGTCGCCATCCACCTCATCGGCCGCGCTGAGATGTTCGTCGACGCCCCCGACCCCGCCGCCTACCGTGCCCGCGTGATGGCGGCCATCGAGAGCGCGCTCCTGAGCACCTCGGACACCGTCTCGATGATGCGCGAGCTTCGCATCCAGCTGCTGCTCGGCCGACTGGAGATCGTCGAAGGTGAGCTCATCGCCCTGGTCAAAGACGGTGTCATCTCCGCGTCGGAATTCGACGCCCTCTACGCCCATCAGGTCCAGCGCGCCCGTCAGGTCTACATGGCCTGGGCCAGCGCCTAGCGCGGCGGTGAGTGCGACGGAAGTCGGCCACCCAATCGAAGGGGGTTGCGCGCCCAAGTGGCGCGCAACCCCCTTCGACTTGGTGGCTGACTTCTGTCGCGCGATGGACTCACTTTCCGGGCAGGTACTTCTCAGGGAGCGGCTGGTCATCGCGCTCCGCGTCCCAGGCGACGGTGAGAACCCACCAGCGTTTCCCGTCATCCATGAGCTGGATGGAGTTGATGCCGCGCACGAAGGGCTCCGTGGCGTCCTTCTTGTTGAAGCCTTCGTAGGTGCTCCACACATGGGCGAGGCCGCCGAATTGGTCGACCTTGGACGAGATCTCCTTTTCCCAGAAGGCCGTGGTTTGGGTCCACCGCGCAGCCTGGGCGGCGTAGTCCTTGGGAGCCATGGACTGGGCGCTCCAGGTGCCGGCCTTGGGGTTGGGGCGAAGCGGGACGAGCTGGCCGAGGTCGGGGTGGAAGAGGGAGCGGAATCGGTCCCAGTCTCGTTCCTCGCCGATGTCCCCGGAGATCACATCGTATAGGGAAGTCACGATGGCCTCGATGGACTCGACGTCCTTGGGCGCGGCCTCCGGGTGCGCTTCCTGGGTATCGGGTGCGGCCTGGTCTTCCTGGGCAGTGATGCCGGAGTAGGCGGCGACGGAAACGGAGAGGACAGTCGAGAGGAACAGGGCTCGATGCATGGCGGCGTTCAAAGAAGTGGGGGAAGGGAGAGGGACTCCACGCTATCTCCCAACACGCTGCGCCGCGAGTGATCTACCTTTGGTCCCATGACCGAGTCGACACATCCCCATTTTGACGACCGCGGAACGCTCCGCTGGTACACGTCTTTTGCAGAGGCCAAGGCGGAAGCTGCGGCCACAGGCAAGCGAATCTTCATCGAGTTTGGCCGGGAGCAATGAGGCCAATGCCGCAGCCTCGTGCAGGCTGTCATTCCCCGCCCCGACGTCGGGCCTCTCCTGGCGGAAGGCTTTGTCGCAGTCAGCTCGGACTGCGATGAGCCCGAGGACGAAGTCCTCCAGATCGCCGCGAAGCTCGAGGACGCGATGATGCTGCCATTCATCCTCTTTACCGAAGCGGACGGCACGTACATCGACGGTTATTCCGGCGTTGTGACGCCGCCCTACCTGATCAAGAAGCTCACCGAGCACAAGCCCGCATGATCGCCCTCGCCCTCTGCACCGTCTTCGCCCTTCCGATGCCCCAAGAAGATCCTGGGCCCCAAGGGGCGCCCGCCACCGGCGAGACCCAAGAAGAGGGCCACCACGGCCACCATGGCACCCGGGCGCCCCTGCCGAGCGCCGCAGAGATCGCCAAGCTCCCGAAGGACGGCGGGCCGGAGTTCAACCGGCTCGTCTTTTCGAAGAGCCCCTACCTCCTGCAGCACGCGCGCAACCCGGTGGACTGGCACGAGTGGGGGCCGGCGGCCTTTTTCCTCGCCGAGACCCGGGACGTGCCGGTCTTCCTCTCGATCGGCTACTCCACGTGCCACTGGTGCCATGTGATGGAGCACGAGAGCTTCGAGGATCCAGAGGTCGCCGCGCGCATGAACAAGGCGTTCGTGTGCATCAAGGTCGATCGGGAGGAGCGGCCGGACATCGATCAGCTCTACATGACCGTGACCCAGCGCATGACGGGCAGCGGCGGCTGGCCAATGACCGTGATTATGGACTCAGAGAAGCGGCCCTTCTTTGCGGGCACGTACTTTCCGAAGAACCAAATCGGTCAACGGCCGGGGATGATGCAGCTCATCGAAGGGGTGAGTGGGGCGTGGACGGACAATCGCGAGGGGGTCATGGCCTCGGCGGACGCCATCGTGAAGGACCTGGTGAACTCCCAGCCCAGCGGCGCCGGCGAGATGCTCGGGGCGTCCGCCTTGGACCTCGCGCAACAGCAGCTCAGCCAGCGCTTCGACGCCGTCCACGGCGGGTTCGGTGACTCCCGCAAGTTCCCGGTTCCCCACGAGTTGCGGTTCCTGCTGCGGCGTGGACGGAGCGAGCCCACAGGGGACGCCGTTCAGATGGCCGTCAAGACCCTCGATGGTTGGCGCTTGGGCGGCATCTTCGACCACGTGGGCTTTGGCATGCACCGCTACTCCACGGATGCGGTGTGGCTGCTGCCGCACTTCGAGAAGATGCTCTACGACCAGGCGCTGTGCGCGATGGCGTTTGTCGAGGCGTGGCAGGTCACCGGCGAGCCGCGGTTCGAGCGGGCGGCCCGCGAGATCTTCGAGTACGTGTCGCGCGATATGACGTCGCCTGGCGGCGGGTTCTATTCGGCCGAAGACGCGGACAGCGAAGGGGAGGAGGGACTCTTTTATCTCTGGACGCCGGCCGAGCTGATCCAAATCCTTGGCGAGAAGGAGGCTCAGTTCGTCGTCGCGCGATTCGGGATCGAAGAGGGCGGCAACTTCGTCGAGGAAGCGACGGGCCGGAGGCTGGGGCTGAGCATTCCCCATCTCGATCGTTTCTTGAGCGACGAAGACGCCGCCCGCTGGGCGCCCCTTCGGGCCAAGCTCTTCAATGTGCGCGAGGAACGCATCCATCCCCTCAAGGACGACAAGGTCCTGACGGATTGGAATGGGCTGATGATCGGCGCCTTCGCAAGCGCGGGCTTTGCCTTCGACGACCCCGAGCTCGTTGGCTACGCCCGGCGCGGCGCCGACTTCCTGCGAGCGAATCTCCGGACCAAGGAAGGCCGGCTGATGAAGCGGTGGCGGGCGGGTGAAGCGGGGCTCGACGGCATGCTCGAGGACCACGGGTACTTGGCCTCTGGCCTGCTCGATCTCTACCGGGCGTCCCAGGATCCCCGCGACTTGGCGTTTGCGAGGGAGTGCGTGGACACGGCGATCGCGCACTTTTGGGACGCCAAAGGCGGGGGGTTCTTCCTGAGCCCTGATGACGGGGAGGCCCTGATCGTGCGCGCGAAGGATGCCTATGACGGAGCACGCCCGTCGGGCAACTCGGTCATGGCGACGGCGATGCTGCGTCTCTATCGGCTTACCGGTGAGACCAGCTACCGGGACCGTGCCACGGAGACGATTCGCGCCTTCAGTGGGTCGATCGCGCGTGCGCCGTCGACCTCGACGCACATGATGATGGCTCTCCACGACCTCCTCGACGGAGAGTCCGTGCGGGAGGTCGTGATCGTCGGTGACGCGGGTGCGGAAGACACGCGCGCGATGGTGCGGCTCTTCATGGGCGCCGGATTAGCCGGCGATGCCCTGGTCGTGAGGCCGCCGGGGCCCCCGGAAGACCCGCGCGTCGCCGCCCTCCTGGCCCAGGTCCCCTACGCACGCGAGCATCGCCAGCTCGACGGCAAGGCCACGGCGTACGTGTGCCGCGGCTTCGTCTGCCAGGCGCCGGTGAATTCCCTCGAAGCGCTCCAGGAGCTGCTTGCGGAGCCCGGTCCGGAGTTCCGCTAGCGGTTCATGAGCGCCCACCCGAGGGCCGCGACCCCGAGGGCCGCGAGCAGCGGGTGGGCGATCTTGAAGACCGTCTTGCGGGTCTTGTGCCGCAGGGTGCGCATGGCCAGGACGGCTGCCACGCCGCCGCCGACCATCGACAGCAGATGGAGGGTCCATTCCGGGACGCGGAACCCCCCCTTCTTTGCCTGGCGCTTGTCGATGGCCCAGATGGGGTAAGTGACGAGGTTGATCGCCAGGAACGCCGACACGGCCGGGGGCGCGCCCAGGTAGTGATCGGCGGCCATGTACAGAAGGGCGCCCACGCCAATGGCCGGGACCATGGTGTAGGCGATCGGTGAGGAGCGCAGGCTCATCCTGAGTGCTTCCAGTGCTTGTCGGAGATGAATCGCCGCCAGGCATCGCGTTGGTGCGTGCCGGCGACTTCGAAGATCGGGGACCACTGGGGCGCGGCCGGGCGGCGCACGAGGCGCATGCCGGCGTCGGCCACCAGCTTCGAGCCCTTGCGGCGGTTGCACTGGACGCAGGCCAGCACGCAGTTTTCCCAGCTGGTCGGGCCGCCGCGACTGCGGGGGATGACGTGGTCGATGGAGAGTTCAGCGTGGCCGGGTTGACGGCCGCAGTACTGGCACGTGGACCCGTCGCGCCGCACGAGGTTCCGACGCGTGAAGGGCAAGACTTGCTGGGGGACGCCGCTGTAGCTCCGGAGGACGATCACCTCCGGGGCGCGAATCTGCATGTTCACCGTGGACACGAAGGGCTCGCCATCGGGAACCTCGAGCTCCACCCACGTCTCGAAGGCGTGGGTCTGGAACGAGTCCGGCTCGATGGCCTCGGCGGTGCCAGTGAAGATGAGGGACAGGGCGTGACGAACTGGGGTGGTCGCGATGGCGATCCATGCCTTGTTCAGAACCAGCGTATCCCGGGTCAGGATGGCGGACGTCATGTGGCGGATGAGGGGCGTGGGGCCTCCTCTTGGCTCATTCCGATGACAATCATGACGCCCTGAACATAGGCGAAGGTGGCCAGGTTGCCCGGGGTTGATTTGCGTACCTATCCCAAGTTGAGCTCCTCGGTGTGTGGGAAGAGCCACGCCTCGCTTACATTCCGCGCGTGTCGAACGATCCATCCCCGGCCAAACCCCCGCCCTACGATCCCGAAGGCCCCGAATCGGAGTGGAAGGAGATGCTCCCCCGTGCCCAGCGGGTGGCGAGGACGTTCTCGGCCTTCGCGAACGGCGTCGGTGGACGCTTCTGGGTGGGGGTGCGGGACGACGGCCTCGCGGTGGGCGTCGGGCGACCGAAGGACGTCATCGATGAGCTGCGGCGAATTGCCGAGACCCTCCTCGTGCCCGCCCATGCGATCCAGGTGGAGCGACACCGTCTCGGGGACCGGATCCTCGTCGAGGCGCGGGTCCTCCCGGCGGAGGTGCGCCCGGTGCTTGCGCCCGGCCGTGACGGCGAGTTCTTCCCATTCCACCGCGACGGCGCGTCCACGCGCAGGGCGCCGCGGGCGTTGATCCGCGCCTGGCAAAACGAAGCTGCGTCAGGGTCGATCGATCCGAAGGGACGACGCCTCCTGCGGCAGATCCGCGACCGCAGCGGGCCCATGGAGCCCGGACCGACCCTAGGCGAGCTGAGCCGGGCCGTTCACATGGGCCAACGGGCGGTCCGGCGGGCCCTTGTGGATCTGACGTGCCGCGGGCTGGTGACCGAGCGCGACGGGCGACGTTACGGACTGACCCCGGAAGGGCATCGTCGAGCGACGCGCCACCTGTGATCAGCAGCTTCGGGGAATGGGCTGCGCACCCGGACCGAGCCGACGGATAGGGCCCACTCATTGGGTCCACCGAAATTGGACCCGAGCGCGATTTGGGAAGCCGCGCTACTATCTCTCTTTCCCCTCTTTCTCCCACACCCTAACTCCAGGCCCGGGTGGGCCGGGGCCACCATGCCACGACCGATTCATCGCGCGCTTCTCTCCGTCTCCAACAAAGAAGGCCTCGAGAACTTTGCGCGCCAACTGTCCGATTACGGCGTTGAAATCCTCTCCACCGGCGGGACCTACCGGGCCCTCGAGGCTGCCGGCATTCCGGTGATAGAGGTCAGCGCCCACACCGGTTTCCCCGAGATGATGGATGGTCGCGTGAAGACGCTCCATCCGATGATTCACGGGGGCATCCTGGCCGTGCGCGACAACGTCGACCACGCGGCGGCCATGGATGAGCACGCCATCGCGCCCATCGACCTGGTGGTTGTGAACCTCTATCCGTTCGAAGAGACGATCGCCAAGAGCGACGCGTCGCGGGACGATTGTGTCGAGCAGATCGACATCGGTGGTCCGTCGATGGTGCGCTCGGCCGCGAAGAACCACAAGTTCGTGGCGATCGTGACGGAGCCTGAGCAATACGTCGAAGTCCTGGGGGAGATGAGCGAGCACGAAGGAGGACTGTCTTCCAAGTTCCGACGGGACCTCGCCCAGCGTGCGTTCGCGCGTACGGCGGCCTACGACGCAGCCATCGCGGGTTGGCTGCACGGCGTCGACGGCGATGGGGAGGACGAGAACCGCTTCCCTCCGTCATTCACCATGTCCGGCACCAAGGCGCTGGACCTGCGCTACGGCGAGAACCCGCACCAGTCGGCGGCGTTCTACAAGAGCACAAGGGTCGAGCCGAGTGCGGCCCACGCGGAGGTCCTGAATGGCAAGGCGCTGTCCTACAACAACTTGGTGGACCTCGACGCTGCCCATGCCCTCGCGGCAGAGTTCGACGAGCCGTTCGTCTGCGTGATCAAGCACACCAACCCGTGTGGAGCGTCGTCGGCAGAGTCTGTCAGCCAGGCCCTGGAGAACGCATGGTCAGGGGACCCCATCAGCGCCTTCGGCTCGGTGCTGGCGTTCACTCGACCGGTGGACCTGGCGAGTGCCAAGTTCCTGGTGGATGGCAACCGCTTCGTGGAGGCCATTATCGCGCCCGACTTTGACGAGGACGCCTTTGAGCTTCTCACCCGCAAGCCTCGCTGGGGCAAGAGCGTGCGTCTCCTCGCATGCGGCGAGTTCGGCACGGAATCGCGCGCTAAGGATCAGTTCGAGATCAAGAAGATGAGCGGCGGTTTCCTTGTTCAGGACCGAGACCTGAAGACCGAGACCGAATTTGAAGCGGTTTCGAAAGCAGCGCCCACGGGCCCCCAGCTTGAGGAACTCGCCTTCGCGAACCGCATCTCGAAGCACGTGAAGTCCAACGCCATCGTGCTGACCCAGGGCCGCATGATCACGGGCGTCGGCGCGGGTCAGATGAGTCGCGTGGACTCCGTTCGCATCGCGGCGCACAAAGCCGGAGACCGCGCCGCGGGGTCGGTCCTCGCGAGTGACGCCTTCTTCCCATTCCCTGATGGCGTGGAAGCGGCCATTGACGCGGGCGTGGTCGCGATCGTGCAGCCCGGTGGGTCGGTGCGCGACAAGGAAGTCATTGAGGCCGCCGATAAGGCGAGCATCCCGATGCTCTTCTCCGGGGCACGCCACTTTCGTCATTGATCCTTGGGGACCCGAGTGCGAAACGAATCGAGCACATAGCAGAGGAGACCTGGGCGCCGTTTGGCTCCCAGGTCTCCTCTGCTATGTGCTCGATTCGTTTCGCACCCGGGTCCGAGCTACCGCAGCACGATCGCTGCTCCGTCCTCAGTCTCGAGGACGCGGGCCTTATCGCCGGCGTCGATCCAGTCGTAGAACGCCTCGAGGGGCGTTACGAGACCCATGTGAGGGATGACCGTCGGACGGATGGCGCCGTGTGTGTAGATCTTGGAGAAGATGCCGAGCAGCTCGTGGGAGTTCTGGCTGTAGAGGCCGCCGCCAGAGTTGCCGATGTACGTGGGGGCCGAGATCATCAAGAAGCGTTCGCCGTCGACCTTGTGATGCAAGTCCGAGAGGTGCCCGCGGGTCGGGATGGGGTCGTTGCCCAGGGGGCAACCCACCGCCACGATCGCGTCGAAGACCTTCGAGCTTGCGAGGCGCGACCGGCTCGGAAGGTGGGCGCCGACGCTGATGCGCTCGGTCGTGTTCAGGACGAGCAGCGCCGAGTCGAGGGGCGCGTCGTAGTCGACCAGCTTGGCGGTGAAGTGTCGTTTGTCCCCGTTGACGTCCCTCAGGATCACCGGCACCGGCGAGTCGGCCCTGCGGGCGTCGGCGCGGATGTCACGCACGACGTGCCAGGAGGTGAGCAGCAGCGTCTGGAACTGGGAGGGATCGTCTGCCTTCGGGCGAGAGGGCAGCAGGACGCCGCTTCCGACGGTGGTTTCCCCGGATAGCTGCACGGTGGGCCCCACCATGGCCCGCCACTGGGTCTGGGAGTCACGCTCTAGCTTGCTCTCTACCCTGCCGAGTTCGTCCCGTGTCTGCTCCACGAGGGACGTGGTGGCGTCCAGGGCGCGCACGATCCCGTCGTACTTGCCCTCCACGCCGGCCTCGACGGCGTCGATGCGCTGGGCCTTGGTCGCCAGGGCTTCCAGTTCCTGGATGGCGGCGGATTGTGCGCCCATGGCCACTTTGGCGCCCTGGAGCTCACTCCTGAGGCGGAGGATCTCGACGCGCAGCTCCTCGGCCGTTTGATCCTCTGCCAGCTCCTCGCTGAGGGTGGTGAAGCGGCTCTCCAGTGCCGCTACCTCCGATTTTGCCGCTCCGGCCGATCGCCGTTGAAGGGCTTCCTCAAGCTGCGTCAGGCGGCCGTCGAGACCCTGCTCACGGGTGACCCCGGTGAGGATAAGGGGGACGGCGGCTGCGACTGCGACGAGGATGGCGAAACGGTTCATGGGGTGTCCCTCAGGGCTGAACTCTGGCCCCGGGGGACGCTGCGCGTCGCTCGGGGCAAGGGGGGAGAGCCGGTTGGGACCCGGCGCTCAGGGAACCGCCCAATGCGATTTCCTTAGCCGCTGCATCGGGGTTTGACGCATGTTCCTTTGATGTCGATGTAAAAGAGATTTCCTAGGGCGCGAATCGAGCCACGCAATGTGGAGAACTGAGGCACTGTGCCCGCGTATGAGGGCCCTTCACAGGCTCCTTATGGGGGCGCCAGGACTTATCCACACTCCGATGGGTCGCAAGCAAGGGCCCTAAGATGTTGACTGGGAGGGTCTTCGGTGCGCTAGGTGGCGCTTCTCAACCGCAGTTGCACAGTTCTCCACCTGCGGCGGGGGCTCCAGCTGGCCTCTCCATGGGGGTAATTCCGATTGTGGGGGATTCGTGCAGATCTCACTTGCGGCGGAGTTTGTTTGGGCTCTGTGCGGGAGATGCGTTGACGCCCCCAACGCCCTCGGGGTGATCAGCTCCCGTTTGGCGGGCAGTTTTCCAGGAAAGGCCCTCCGGGAATGGCCCCTGGCGAGGTCTCGCTCCTCCGCCGGCCAAGGCCTTGAATCAGGGAATCCACTAGACCCCCTGACTCCTCCCCACGGGCGGCCTAACATGGCTGCCCAATGCCCATCTCACCCATCCCCGAAATCCTCGAGGACCTGCGCCAGGGGCGCATGGTCATCTTGGTGGACGATCCCGATCGCGAAAATGAAGGGGACCTGGCCATGCTGGCCGAGAAGGTCACCCCTGAGGCGATCAACTTCATGGCCCGCGAGGGTCGCGGCTTGATCTGCATGCCCATGGCGGGCTCCCTGTGCGATCAGCTCGACCTGCCGATGCAGGCGGCCCACAACACCAACGCCCACGGAACGGGCTTCACCGTTTCCATCGAGGCTGCAAGCGGGGTGACGACCGGCATCAGCGCCGCGGATAGGGCCCACACCATCTCTGTGGCAGCCAATCCGGATGCCAAGGCCGCTGATCTAGCCCGTCCAGGCCACATCTTCCCCTTGCGGGCCAAGGACGGTGGCGTCCTCGTGCGGGGCGGCCAGACCGAGGGCACCGTCGATCTCGCCCGCCTTGCGGGCAGCGCCTCGGCGTCGGGCGTGATCTGCGAGATCATCAACGACGACGGCACGATGTCGCGGATGCCAGAGCTAGAGATCTTCGCGAAGAAGCACGACCTCAAGATCTGCACGATCGCAGACCTGATCGAGTACCGCCGCCACAATGAGCAGCTGGTGGAGCCCCTGGTGGGCACGGGCGTGCCGCTCCAGACCGACCATGGCCTGTTCCACCTGCACCTTTACCGCTCGAAGATCGACGGTAAGGAGCATTTGGCCCTATCCCATGGCCTCGCGGAGGGGGACTCGGAGAAGCCCTTCGACCCGATTGATGAAGACGTCTTCGTGCGCGTGCACTCGGAGTGCCTGACGGGCGACGTGTTCGGCAGTCAGCGCTGTGACTGTGGACCGCAGCTCGATCAGGCCATGGAGATACTCGCCTCCAAGGACCGTGGCGTGCTCGTCTACCTTCGCCAGGAAGGCCGGGGCATCGGCCTCGAGAACAAGCTCAAGGCCTATCACCTGCAGGACACCGGCATGGACACGGTCGAGGCCAACGAGGCGCTCGGGCTGCCCGTGGATCTCCGGGAGTACGGCATCGGGGCTCAGATCCTGTTCCACCTCGGTGTCCGCCGCATGCGATTGCTCACCAACAATCCCAAAAAGATCCACGGCCTTCGTGGCTATGGCCTTGAGTTGGTGGATCAGGTGCCCCTTGAGACGGAACCCAACTCCAACAATATCCGGTACTTACGCACGAAAAAGGAGCGGATGGGTCACACCTTCTCCGATGCCTTGGGTGCGGAAAGCGTCAGCCCCCGGGAATAGCGAAGCAGCGGGCTCGTCCCTATGGGGCCGATGCCCGCTTTGAAGTACATGCCCAGCGATAACGCCCTCGAAGACGCCGATCTCGTCCAGGCCACCCTGGATGGGGATTCTGCCGCTTTCGAGGCGCTTGTGAACCGCTACCAGCGCCGCCTCTTCGGCCTGGTCCGGCACTACACCCGGAGCGCCGTCGAGGTCGAGGACATCGTCCAGGACACCTTCCTCAAGGCGTTCAGTCGCCTCGACACGTTCCAGCGCAGCTCGTCCTTCTACACCTGGATCTACCGCATCGCGGTGAACACGATCCTGGACTTCATGAAGAGGCAGGGCCGCAGTCCCGTGCAAGCCGTCGAGGACCCCGAAATGGTGGTCAGGAGCGGCAACGGGGCAGAGGATGCCACCACCAAGCGGCTTTCCGTGCGCCCCGACGCCCGTCTCGAACGGGACGAAGTGGTGGGGATCACGCGCTCCGTGATGGACGAGCTGCCGGAGATCTTCCGGACCGTGCTCGTCATGCGTGAGCTGGAGCAGATGACCTACCAGGACATCGCGGAGACCCTCGAGATCTCCATCGGCACCGTCGAGTCGCGCCTCTTCAGGGCGCGGGCGAAGTTCAAAGACAAGCTGATCAAGCTGCATCCCGAGTTCGCTGCTGGCGCGGAGGCCGGAGCATGAAGCGCCCAGGCAGAAATGACATGGATAGGAACGGTGACGAAATGAAGTCTGGAGACGAATTCAAATCCAGCGCCCAAGGCCACGCCCATGGCGGGGGAATCGAGTGCGAGCGCGTGCTGGATCTGGCGCCGACTTACGCGGATGGCGAGCTTTCGAGGGACCTGGCCGCCTCGGTCGGCTCCCACCTTATGGATTGCTCCCCGTGCCGCCTGGCGGTTCAGGATCACGTGAGCCTTGGATCCTGGTTCGTGCCCACCGAAGAGCTGCCGGTGCCCGCGGGCTTTGCGTCGCGGGTCGCCGAGTTGGCCTTCAGCGGAGCCTCGCCAGAAGGACAAGGTGGTCCCGGGAAGACGGACGGGCGTGGGGAGCGACACCTCACCTTGACGCCGCGGGCTCCCCAGTTGGCCCCTCGGTCGGTCGAACCCACTCCTGAGGACCGCGGCCGGCTCCTGTCGTTCTCCATGGCGCTCACGGCGGCTGCTGCGGCGGCGGCCCTTTTCTTGACCATCTTCCTCGCCTCCCGCGAGGAGCCCGGGGTGGGCGCCGAGCCGATCCGGGCGGATGATGACCTCGAGGTCAACCTCGAGGCCCTGCGCCAAGAGAACCGTGCCCTTACGGAAGCCGCTGAGGCCCTTGCCGCCGGGCCCGAAGTCACCCAGTCAGAAGACGGCAAGTGAAGTCCCTGAAGCTGTGGACGGTGGTGCTGGCGTGCGCCTGGTTCCTCGCCGGATTCAGCGCGGGGCTCGTGGTTTCCTCCAAGGACAAGGACGAAAGCCCGACCGCCCGCTACGCTCGTGAGCTCAGCGCCGAGTTCGGACTCAATGGAGACCGGCGCCGAACCCTCATCCAAGTCCTCGACAACCACGAGAGGAAGCGCAAACGCATCCGCCAGCGTTTCGAAGCCGCCTCCCGCGAGGACATGGAACCCGACCTCGAAGAACTGGATCGTGTCACCCAGAACACGATCCGGAACACGATTCTGCCCCCCGATCAACGCGCGCGTTATGACGCTCGCAATCGCCCGCTTTTGGTCACCGCCCAGCGGTAACCCCCAGACACCTCGATCCATCCATGGCACGTTCCTGCGGCATCCGCATTGGCCCCCGGCGCTTTGAGCTGGCCGTCCTCGACGGCAGCCCCAAGCGTCACAAGATCTCGGCCTATCACGTCGGCGAGTTCTCTCCCGAGGACGCGGCCGCCTTCGCCGAGGGCGACGTCGCCGGCGTCGCCGCCACCCTGAAGGAAGCGGCCAAATCCCACCGTATCCCCTTCGAGAACATCTCGGTTGTCGTCGCCACCGACCACGCCGCGTTCCGCCGGCTGACGGTGCCGTTCACGGATCGCCAGAAGATCGACCAGGTCCTCAAGTTCGAGATTGAGAGCGAACTGCCGCACCTCGATATCGACGGTGTCGTGGTGGACTATCACGTCATGAGCGAGAACGACGCGGGCGCTGAGTTGCTCGTGTCCGCCGCGCCCAAGGACGATCTGCAAAGGGTGATCGCGGCCTGTGAGAAGGCCGGCATCGAGCCCCTCGAGATTGAGCTCGAGGCCAGCGCCATGGTGAACGCGGCCTTCGCCGCGGACATGTGCCAGATCGACGACGCGCAGCTGCTCGTGCACGTCGGCGAACACTCCACCTGCGTGGCCGTCGTCGCCGGCGCCGAGATCCGCGAGTTCCGCGTGATCCACCTCGGCGCCATGTCGCACCTCGCCAAGGAGCTCGAGATGGGGGACGACGTCGACCTCGACGCGGACCCGGTCGAGGACGACGGCGCCCTCGACCCCATCGAGATGGAGCGACGCGTCGAGCAGGCGATCAAGCGCATCCGGCGCGAGCTCGGGCGGACCATTTCCGCCGCGCGCACGCCCCAGACCATCGAGGCGATCTACGTCTGCGGCATGGAGATGCCCGGCCTGATCGGTAGCGAGGTGCTTGGCGTGCCCATTTACGTGCTCGACTGCTTCGACGAAGATTCCGGCCAGCCCGCCGACGGCTTCGGCCAGCTCGTCGCCGCCTACGGCAGCGCCTTCCGCCAGCTTGGCGGCGGTGTCATGAAACCGTCCCTGCGCCGGGAAGAGCTGCGCTACACCGGTACGTGGGAACGCCTCGAGTTCCCCGTGGCCTTCGCGGTGCTCCTGCTCGCGGCGTTCCTGCTGCTCTTCTACATCGCCCAGGGCGCTCAGCTGCAGCGCCTCCGCAAGGGAGCCCTCTACCAGCTCCGCTCCGCCAACCTGCACGCGGTGGGGGATCCGAGCAAGCCACGTCAGGCGGCGCTCATGAGCCCCGTGCCCGAGGAGCTCGGCAAGCGCGCTGCGAAGTACCGCAACATCAAGACGATGGCGGAACTCGACTCCCTCAACGATCCTGTCCAGGAGCTGCGCGAGGTCGTGGCGCTCATGGATAAGGAGGTGCTTGAGGTCTCGAAGGCGGTCGGCGACACCCAGGAGTTCCCGCTTCCTCCCTCAGCGTTCTCCGCGATGACGCTCGTCCTTGGGAAGCTCGGGTCGAACAAGGCGTGGCGCCCATCGCTGCGCGGCCTCCAGGCCAGCTACGAGAAGAGGAACAACAAAGGCCGGCAAGAACACATTCGCATCCACCTGGACGCGACCTTCTTCGCCAAGGACACCGTGGAAGCGACCCGGCACATCAACGAGTTCGCTCGTTCGCTCCGGGAAGAACAGTGGTGCCTCGAGGTCGAGACACCGCAGACCACACCGCTCAAGACCGATGACGGTCTCTCCTTCAAGAAGTTCGTGGTCCGCGTCGACCCGAAGCTCTTCCACGAGTCCTCTAACAAAACGCAGTGATGATTCGAGTGATGATTGTCCTGCTCCTCTTGGGCTCCGGCGTTGTCGGATGGCTCGTTTGGGAGCGGCAGAAAGAGATTCAGGCGTACGAGCTGGCCATGGCCGAAGGCGGCGAGGTCGAGCAGCTCATGATTAAGGCTGTGAAGCGCGCGCGTAAGTACACGAACGACAAGAAGCGTGAGGCGTCCGAGGGCATCAAGGGCAGCCTCGATGACGAAGAGTCGGTCCCGAGCTATATCCGAAGCACCGCCCAGGACTCCTACGTTCGCTGGGGCGCCGTGACGATCGGCAAGCCGAAGCCCAAGGACAACGTCAAGGGCTTCGACGACGTGGTCTACTCGGTCAAGCAGAGCGATAAGGACGACACCGTCATGCGCGGCAAGATC
>CAJXRJ010000025.1 GCA_913058555.1 uncultured bacterium | reverse complement strand
AGATCATGCCTAGTCTCGTGGGCTCGGAGATGTGTATAAGAGACAGGGCGATCCCAACCTTCGCCGAGTTCGACCTCGCGGGGTGGTCTTCGTCCCGTGCCGCTCGGCAAGCCAAGCTGCGCGAGATGTACGAGCCAATCGGAGGGCCCCTTGGCCAGGGCGCACTCTCCACCCTCGACAACATTGACTCCCTCAGCGTCATCGACTTCGACGGCTACGCGCCTTCCGGCGGTGCCGTCTATCCGGACACCACCTTCGGCGACCGCTTCAAATCGTCCGCCGCGCTCATCAAAGCCGACGTGGGCGTCGAGGTACTCGAGATCGACCGGGGCGGATGGGACCACCACGAGAATCAGGGGCCCCAGGCCGGTCAGTTTGCGGACAAGATCGGAGAGCTGGCCGAGACCCTGGCAGCCTTCCGGGCAGACCTTGGAAGCCTCATGGGCTCGGTCACCGTGGTGTGCCTGTCGGAATTCGGAAGGCGCGTGGACGTCAACGGATCCGCGGGGAGCGACCACGGCCGCGGCGGCTGCATGCTCGTGATGGGCGGCAACGTCAACGGCGGTCAGGTCCTGCGGGACTGGATCGGCCTCGATCCCGCGGTCCTCGATGACCTCGCGCTGCCCGTGCGCATCGACTACCGAGACATCCTGATCGAGGTCCTCGAAGAGCGGGCCGCAAACAGCAACGCACTAGCCCTCTTCCCCAACCACACGTTCACGAACTGGAACGTCGTGCAGTAGCCCGGGTCTGGGTCCCCTCACTGGTCGCCTTTCTGGTCCCCTCGCTGGCCGGCTAGGCGGCTCGCGCGCAGCTTGAGTCCGTCGAGAACGCCGCTGGGCCGGCGCTCAATCCGGGCGACGGACAATGCGCGCTCCGCCATGCGGAGCGCGTTGTCTGTGTCCCTGAGGTCGTGCTCCAAGAGCATGGAAGCGCCCACGAAGAGGTCGATGGCCGTCCGGTCCTCCGCACACTCTTCCAGGGCCTCGCGGTAAGCAGCCCGGGCCTCTTCCGTGCGCCGAGCCCGGCGCAGCAGGTCCGCCCGCAGAAGCTGCATCGCCCGGCGGCCTTCGCCCTCCGCTCCACCATCCAGGGCCACCGTCGCCCAGCGAAGTCGCTCATCGGCGTCCCCGGCCGTCTCCGCGAGGGCCCGCGCGCGGTGGGCGTCGGGCCCCCGGAGGGGCTCGCCGGAAGCCCGCGTTCCAATCTCCGCGCGTCCGAGGTACGCCGCCATCACCACCAGCGAAAGCACGTCCTCGTAGTTGTGATGGAAGACCCCCTCAAGCATGTGCGGCCGGCCCGCGAGGTAGTCGAACCATGCCGCCGGTGCGAGACTTCCGGGTAGGTCGCGCTCCCGGTGAAATCCAAGCAAGCCCTTCTCCAGGGTCTGCAGCTTCCCATTGGGAAACGCCCCCCGCGTCAGCCGACGCATGGGGTGATAGAGATCGAGGTGCGGCCGCCCTTCAAAGGGCGGCTCCACCCCAGCGATTTTCATCTTGTCCTCGAGGCGGTGGCGGTCGAACGACTTCCCAAAGAACGACACCACGCTGGGGGCGCCGGCGATGAGCCGGGCCACTTCCTCAAGCAGCGCGGCCTCTTCGCCGGGATGACGCAGGAACCCCTGCCACGACACGTACTGGTCGCCCTCAAACCAACCGAGGCCGACCATGTAAACGTAGACCCCGGCGCCCCCGGAGAGCCCCGTGGTTTCGGTGTCGAGATAGATCGCCCGCCGGAGATCGATATCCGCCAGGGCGGGGTCCTTCGAGAGACGTTCGATCGAGCGCGCCTCAGCACCCTCGATCTCTGCGAGTCGCCAGTCCCCGTGCGCCGCAGATTCCATGGGAAGGGTCTTCCTGCGCTGGGCGAAGGCCCCGCGAGCCCCCACGGACTCCGTGAGTTCAAGGGGGTCTCCGGTGGTCCTTGGCCAGGTTTCCGCCGCACCAAGGGCTCGGCCCAATGCTTCGGGTGACCCGGGAAACACGGGGCTAGACCCCGCTCCCCCCGGGGCCCGATCCACAGCCCGGCCCCCCGCGCTGCCCCCCGCGCGGCGCGCCAGCGTGCCCGCGAGCCAGCCGGGCAACGACGCAGATTTGACGCGCGCCGCGGGGGCGCCCGTGGGTGACTCGGCTGGCGACTCGGCTGGCGACTCGGCTGGCGACTCCGGGAGTGGATCCGGAACCGCCGGCTCCGCAGACGGCTCCGCCCCCTCCTTCCGTAGGCGCGCCAGCTTGGATCGAAAGTCTTGCCCCACCGGACTCAGAGCCCCGTGGTGGCGGCGCCCCTGGGGAGCGGACCGAACTCGGCCTCTTCGCCCAGGATCTCTGGCTCGTCATCCCCTTCGCCGATTGGCGCTGGCTCGGGAAGCGCTCCGCCGGCGAGGTGCTTCAGGAGCCGAGTCACACATTCCTTGCCGGTGGGTCCAGCCTCCGCCACGGGGCCCACGCAGGCCGGGCAGCCGATGTCGCAGGAGCACTTCTCCACCACGTCGAGCGCCGCACCGAAGAGATCTCGGTAGGCCCCAAAGAGCAGCTCCGAGAGCCCCACCCCACCCTGCACCTTGTCGTACAGGAAGATCGTGGGCCGGCCAAAGTGCGGCGACTTCACGTGACTCGAGAGTCCAAGGTCAGAGGGTTGGCAGCGGATGAAGAGCGGCGCCACCCGGCGCACGAGGTCCCCAAGCGCGCGCCAGGCCGAGCCACGGTCGCCCCCGTCGAGCCCAAGCTTCGCCGCCGATTCTTCGGACATCGTCAGGATGAACGCCTCGGTGTCCAGCTCCTCCGGCGGCAGGTGAATGTCCCCCGCGCCGACGTTCTCACGGGTGTAGAAGCGGATCTTCTTGTAGAGCGTTGCCACCGTGGTGACGTGAACTTCGCCGCGCCAGGCGCTGAAGTCTTCGGTGGGTCCCTGCTCCACCGCATCCGCGGCCGGCTCAACCTCTGGCTGCACCGGGCCCAGGGCCATGGGCCTCGACTCCCGATGCTCGAGGCGCAAAACGCGCACCTCGGTGTCCGTTTGGGCGTCGGTGTAGTAGTCAGACTCCACCTCCGTGACGTAGGCGCGACGGTTCTTGTAGTCGAACCTCTCCACCCGCCAAGTGACGCCTTGCACCTGGTAGATCGCCCCCTCGTGCACCGTTGTGATGGACGACTCGCGGTCCGTTTCGCCAATGGCCTTCTCCGTGCCGAGCTCCAGGATCAGCACGTTGTCGATGTCGCCGCCCGCGAGGGAGACGTCTTGGGCGGGATAGGCGTCGGCCATCCAGTACCACGTGTCCGCGCGGCGATGGAGGAACCCCGACTCGTCAGCCAGGTAGTCCAGAATCTCCGGCACGTGTGGGGCGCTGTCGAACTCCGGTTCGTCCGCAAGGGTCTCGCCAAGGGCCTCACCTCCAGGCTCCGACGGTGCGACCTCCAGCTCCGCCCGAAACGGCAGCTCGAAGGCCGCGCACTTCACGTGCTCCGATAGCAGCACGAGGTTGTCGGGGTCGACACCCAGTTTCTCGCGCGGTGCGTCGAAAAGGTACTCGGGGTGATGGACGAGGAACTGATCCGTGGGCTCCGATTTGGCGATCTGAATCACGAGACTCGCACGCCCGCGGCGCCCCACACGGCCGGCCCGCTGCCAGAAGCTCGCTTGGCTGCCGGGATACCCAACGAGCACCGCCACGTCCAATGCGCCGATGTCCACGCCCAGCTCCAGGGCATTGGTGGACACCACGACCTTGATCTTGCCGTCCTTGAGACCCGCCTCGATCTCCCGCCGCATGTCCGGTAGGTAGCCGCCGCGGTAGCCGCGGATTTCACTCGGGCGCAGGCCGAGCCGTTGGGCGCTCTCCTTGAGGTAGCGAGTGAGGACCTCGACGGCCGTCCGGCGACCAGCGAAGAAGATGGTCTGGTGGCCCGGCCCGCACACCTCGCGTGCCAGGTCCCGGGCCTCCTCCAACGCGTTCGCCCGCAGGCCCGCCACCGGGTTCACCACCGGCGGCTCGTACACCCCGAAGATGCGCTTGCCCGCGGGGGACGCGTCCTCGTCGATCACCGTGACCGGCCGACCGAAGAGTCGCGACGCGTGGGCCGCGGGGTCGGCCACCGTGGCCGAGGAGGCGAGGAACTGCGGGTTGGCGCCGTAGTGCCGTGCCACACGTACCAAGCGGCGCAGCACGTTGGCCACGCTCGACCCAAACACGCCCGACAACGTGTGCACTTCGTCCACCACGATGTAACGCAGGTCCCGGAACAGCTCGGCCCACTTTGCGTGATTCGGCAGGATGCCCTGGTGCAGCATGTACGGGTTGGTGAGCACCATGTGCCCACGGTCCCGCAGCGTGCGTCGAATGCTCGGCGGTGTGTCGCCGTCGTACGTGAACGCGTGCCAGTCGGCGGCCCCCGTGGACTCGCCGTGATGTTCGATGAGCGATTCCACCAGGGCCGTGAGGCCCACCGTTTGATCCTGGGAGAGCGCTTTCGTCGGATAAAGAAAGAGCGCCCGTGCGCCCCTCTTTCCCGGGCCACCCTCGCTTGCCTCGAGCAGCGACTGCAGCACGGGGGCGGTGTAGCAGATCGTCTTGCCGCTGGCGGTGGGCGTCGCTACGAGCACATCGTCCCCCGCCAAGGCCCGCTCGATCGCACGGGCCTGGTGGGCATAGGGCTCGGGCACGCCCTTGCGCTTGAATACGTCGACCAGGCGCGGATCAAGGGCCGCGGGCCATGCCTCCGTTCGACCAGGTCGCGCCGGGGCAGTTCGCCAGTGCACAATCCGGCTCTTCCACGGGACTTCGGATCGCAGCCTCTTGGCAATCCCCTCTACCCCTAGCCTGCGTCGCGCGCGCCTTGGGCCGCCCGATTGCGCGGCCGGCTCTCCATTCGCTTCCCCCTTCATGTTAGGGAGATGGTAGGCAAAAGAGCCTGCGGGTTACAGCCACAAGGCTCGATCAGCTGGCCGCGGGGTCACGGGCGGTGCCGCTCAGCCGGCGCGGCTCCGCCCCATGGTGCTCCGACCTGCCCATTGCCCTCTCCCCCACGCGGCCCGCTACTGGACGCCAAGGATGGAGAGAAGGTCTCCGTGCAGGACCCCGCGATCCAAAATGGCCTCCAGGTCGCCCATGCGAACGTGCGCCACACCATCCGCTGTCACCCCGAGCTGCGCAGTGGACGTGCGCCTCTCGCTGTCGGTGAAGGTCACGGTCAGGACCTTCGCCAGGGGCTCCCGAGCTTCGCCCAGGGGGAGGTGTTCTTTGGCCTTGAGGAAGAGCAGATGGTCGAGAACCGGGTCCAACTCGCGCGCCGGCTCCTGGCTCTTCTGGTCCCGCCAATCAAAACCGTCCCCGCGCTCGAAGCTGCGGGTGACCCCCTCGCCTTCGATGACCAGCGTGCGCAGCCACGTGTTGGTCTGCTCCCAGAGACGCGTGTTCAGGAACGACTCGAGCGACCGGTTCGTGAGCGCGGCGAATTCGGGCGCCATGGCCTGGGCAGCCTCATCCCCGAAACGCTGGTAGGGCGCGAGCTCGCTGCCATCGGGAAACGTTCTCGAAGGCGCGAATCGGCCGCCCTGCCGCTGGCCGCTGTAGGGCTCGAGGTAAAGCGATGTCTCGGCCACGCCTTCCGCAAAGAACTCGTCCGGACCCACGTCCGTGAACATGCGCTTCGCTTCGGCGGTCTCCGTCGCCTGGAAGAGATCCGCCATCTCACGGTCGTCGGCGCGCATCTCTGCACCGAACTCGCTACCTCCTTGAGGGCGGACCGCAACGGTCCAGCCTTCCCCTTTCGGTCCCCTGGAGAAACGCATCGTCTGGGATGGCTGTTCGATCCAGACGTGCTCGATGTCTTTGCGTTCCAGGCGCGCAAACTGGAGCTCGTAGAAGTTTCCGATGTCCTCACCGAAGTACGAAACCGCGTCGAGTTCGAACTGAAAGATCGTGGTCTCCTCGTTGCGGCGACCGTAGACGTGCCCATCCTTCTCCACAAGGTGCAGGGCCTGCTCGTTACCCGAGAACCCCTTCAGACGAACCGTCAGCCAGGGCTGATCCAACCCGAATCGCCGCATGTCCACATCAGGGAGGTCGTTCACGATCTTCTGGGCGTTGATCGTGGAGAGGTACGTGGTCCAAGCCCCAAACACAAGGGGGTCGCCGGTGCACCTCATGGGCTCGAGAAGCTGCCAGTTCGCTCCGGAATTGCGCGCCTTCATGCCGAGGGGGATCGGCTCGTCGTTCTCGTACCAGCCGCCCACACGCTCGACTTCAGCCACCGCTCCGCGCTGGAAGGAGAAGACCTTCTTCGAGCGGTACTCATGGACGTTGAAGTCGAAGATGTTGTCGATGTTGCGCACCGTGCGCAGCATCTCGCCGTCGCGCTTCACGAAGATCCGGATGCCGTCAATATCCACGGCCCCGACCTCCACGCGCACGCGACGCACTTCGCCGTTGCCAAGGGCCTCTTCGGTTTCGATGAAGCCCCGGGGCGGCTCAAAGGAAGCCTCGGCGTCCGCGATGAGTTCCTCGGGGACGGGGTCCGCCCCGTTCGTGGTCAAGATCTGCGTGAGCTTTGTGATGAC
Source organism: uncultured bacterium (assembly GCA_913058555.1). GTDB lineage: Bacteria > Planctomycetota > UBA1135 > UBA1135 > Saltatorellus. The sequence continues at coordinate 15,246 of CAJXRJ010000025.1, read as the reverse complement.
CCCCGACGCGGCTGGCCAAGCCAATGGATCGGTCAGGTACCAGCGCCCTGATCCGTCGCGCTCGACCCGTACGTGCTGGCCGCGCTCGATGTTCTCGATGCGGATGCCCTGCAGCTTGGACATGTCCACGCCCTCGAAGAGCCGCGTGATCGCCGTGTCCTCGGCCTCCTGCGCCTCCTTCTTCGACTGTTGAAGCGCGACGTAGCCGAGACCGACCACGAGGATCATCAGGATGAGGGGGGTGAGCCTATTCATGGGGTGGATTGGGGCTCGGCGGCCACAGGGCGGCGACGGGAGCCGCGTGAGCGAAGGAACCAAACCGCGAGCCCAAGCAAGGCGGCGAGTCCGGGCAGGTAGAGCTGGGCGAAGTTCGTGACCGCGACGATCGCCTCAGGATCATCCCGGGGCAGCATTCGAAGGTCCGGGTCCTTGGGCGGAATCGTGATGCGGTGCTCGCGGTCCGAGACCCAGTTGAACGCCGCGGGGATCAGGCTCTCCGTCCGCATCGCGGCATTGGTGAACGAGTGGGCCGACCCCAGGGCGACGATGCGTATCTCACGGATATCGTCGAGGCCTGACGCCTGCTCGACGTCCTGCATCGGCGGGCGCTGGACGGTTGCCGCGATGGAGTAACGCTGCTCTTGGCCGTCGATGCCGGGCTCGTAGATGCGGTTGCAGAGCTGTTCCGGGCCCGAAGGCACGTCCAGCCAATAACGATTTCCGGGCACGTTCACGAGGGCCTGGATGAGCCCCTCTGGCGGCTGCTCCAGGATCCGGATGGGATGCGCCTGCTCGAACCCAAGCACCCGCCCTGCGTCGCGAATGGGCCGCACCATCACATGGGAGGAGAGCTCCGTGGGGGACGCAACGATGCGCTCACATTCAGGGCGCCCTTCGATCGGCACGCCCGTGCGCGGGTCCACGAGCCGCGTCGCGAGGCGCCCCTCGCTGACCTCGAGGCCAAAGCGCTTCATGAGGTCCGGCACGTCGCTTCGCCGCAGGCCGCTTGGATCCGTCGCCGGAACGATGATCATCCTTCCGCCGCGCTCGACAAAGTCGAGTACCTGGGTGAACTGCGCCTCCGGCCACTGGGTGTCGGGGGCCAAGACCACGAGCAAGTCGCAGCCTTCCGGCAGCGCCCCGTCCTCCACTTGGCTCCAGCCCTGCAGGACGAAACCGTCCTTCTCCAGGGCGCCCGCCACTAGGCCTATCCCCTCGGGTGCGTCCGCGTCGAGCTCCTCGATGTTCGGCTCACCGTGCCCCTGGGTGAAAACGGCCAGCAACTCATCGCCGCGCGTCACGTCGAGGATGGCCTCGACGATCGCTTCCTCCGCCGTGAACGCGATAATGGCCGGCGGAATGAAGCCCTGCTCCGTGCGCCTGCCGGCCTGCACTTGGGCGAGGCCTCCGTCGATGCGCAAGAACGTGCGCTGCTTGCCACGGGAGACAAGCAGCCCGTTCTCGAAGCCCGGCAGGCGCATCTCCTTCTGCCGGAGCGACCAGGCCACGACGTCGGTGGTATCGACGTCCTTGACCTCGACCTTGCCGCCGGCCTCGTCCTGGATGAGCTGCAGCAGCATCCGCGTGCGCTGCATGACCTCGAACTCGATCTGCTGGCGCGGGCCGCGCTCGATGCGCTGAAGTACCTCGATGAGCACCGGCTCTTCGATGCGGTCGAGGGTTCCCTTGGTGGCGGTGGCCAGGGTATTGCGATCCGCAGACGTCAGGTCGAAGCGCTGCCTGATCCCAGGGCGTCCCGCGAGCCAGTTCACAATCAGGACCAGCGCCACCGCCAGGACGATCGTGACCATCACCTGCAGGCCCGTGCCAAAGCGGCTCAGCTTGCCCACTCGACCGTTTCGTTTCAAAAGGCTCATCCACGCCACCTACGGGCTTCAAGGGACCGGGCAGTCAAGAAGAGGAACAGTGCCGTCCAAGTCACAAAGAAAACGAGCTCAGCGGTATCGAGCAAGCCGAGCCGGAACGAGCGTTGGAAGTGACCGAACGCGTCCATGTTGGATGCGATATCGCGCACGGTGGTGGCCCATGCGTTCCGGGCCTCCTCCGTTTTCGCGATCAGGGGAATGAGGTAGCTGAAGACCTGCCCCGCAAGGAGTGGCACCGCGAGCCATGCGATGCAGGCCACCATGCTCAGGAACGCCGCGAGCAGCGGCGTCGCCGTGAACGTCGAGGCCAGCATGCCGATCGCCACGAAGAGGGCCGACACGAAGATGGTTCCCATCCAGGTCCCGAGGACCGCCGGCCAATCGGGGTTGCCCCCGATGACCGCCGTCGCTCCGGCATAGAGCAGTGACGAAGTCCAGAGGATCGCGAGGAACGCCGTCGCCGCGGCGAACTTGCCAAGCACCACGGCAAAGTCGCTGACCGGCGCCGTGAGCAGGTACTCGAGCGTGCCCGACCGCGACTCCTCTGCCACCAGGCGCATGGCGAGCAGCGCGGGCAAGAACACGATCCAGATCCAGAACAGCGGACCGGTCATGGACGCGTCCAGGGCGTCACTGATATTGCCGCCCGTGCCGATCAGGAACCCGTTGAAGATCAGCCCGTTGAGGACCAACACGATCAAGAGGACGATCCACGTAAAGGGCGCGCGGAAGAGCCCAGAGAGCTCCCGCTGGAAGACCACCAGAGTTCCGTTCACGGGCGCTGCTCCTGATCTTCTTCAGGGCCATCCGAATTAGGCGAGAGGTCGACCGGGGCCGGGGCGTCCACCGAAACGGGCTTGGAGAGGTCCCGGGACGCGCCCCGATCGAAGGGGTTCAGGCTGTAGATCGTCTTTGGCTGGGCCGTACCCGGCGTCCCGAGCGGCAGGGGCTTGGCGCTGCCGCCGCCCTGGCCAACGGGCTCGATGCTAAGCCCCGAGGACTGTGCGGGCGCCGGGGCCGCCGCCGGGGCGGTCGGTGCCGCGCCGGCTTCGCGGGCCGCCGCCACATGCTCGGTGCCGAGGGTGCCGCTCACCAAGCGCGTGAAGAGCTCCTCGAGGGTCGGGCGGTTCCACGAAAGCTCGCGCAAGGCCCAGCTCTGGGTCATGGCCAATGCGCCGATGTCCTCGCGCAGGTCGCCCTCGCCCATCACCCGGAAAGACTGGTGGATGCCAAGGCGCTCGCCGGTTTCGACGCCGCTGACCCCGGGCAGGCTCGCCATCAGCTCGGAGATTTTGGATGCCTCGAGGGGGCTGGCGATCTCGACCGCCACGTGACCCCCTTGGCCGCCACCGAGGGCCGTCAGGATCGACGCTTGATCGCCGTCCGCGACTTTGGCGCCCTCGTGAATGATCACGACCCGGGGCGCCATGGACTCGATCTCCGCGAGGATGTGTGAGGACAGCAGCACGGTGTGCTCGGCGCTGAGCTCCGAGATCAGGCGCCTCACCTCCCCGCGCTGAATGGGATCGAGCCCGCTCGTGGGCTCGTCCAGGATCAGCACGTCGGGGTTCGGAAGCAGCGCCACGGCCAGACCCACGCGCTGTTTGAGGCCGCGGGAGAGGGTACCCACGAGCTGCTTCTTGCGGTCGAGCACCCCGACCCGGTCGAGAACGGTGTCGATGCGGCCCTTCAGTTCGGCACGGTCCATGCGGTGGAGCTTGCCCTGGAAGCGCATCATCTCGTCCACCCGGAGCTCCGGGTAGAGCGGCACCGACTCGGGCAGGTACCCGATCGACCTCCTCACCCCCATGGAGTCGCGGAGCACGTCGTGGCCCGCCACCATCAGCCGCTTGGCGCGGGTGGCAGGTAGGTAGCCGCTCAAGATCCGCATGGTGGTCGTCTTGCCCGCGCCGTTCGGGCCGAGGAAGCCCACGACTTCGCCCCGTTCCACCGTGAAGCTGAGATCGTCGACCGCCGTCAGGGTGCCGTAACGCCGCGTGAGCTCGGATACTTCGATCATGGGAGATGCGCTGGCCCCGTGGGGAGTAATGGAGGGCCCTGCTGGGCCTGGGAAACGGAGCGCGCGCAGGGAGGTTAGTGCGCGGTTGCCAATCTACAAACCGTGTGCCAGCCCGAAACCTGGGCTGGACCGCGGTTTCGAGGCACGCTGCCGGCTGCCTCCCGGGTCCTTCGCTGCCCAGTGATAGGCCCAGGGACGGGCCCAGTCACCGCCCAGGGAGGCACCAACAGCCGGCAGACAAGCGGCCCGGAATGGCGCACGGCCCGGCGCGGGAAATCCGCGCCGGGCCGTGGGGACTGGAGCCAGGGCCCTTGGGGGTCCCCTCCAGCGTGCTCAGGCTCAGGAGAAGGAGGCTTCTTTGCCGAGTTCCTTCGCGAGAAGGTAGTAGTAGACCGGGCGAAGCTTCTTGGTGTTGGACTTGCCGATCTTCTCGGTGGCGCTAGCGATGGCACTGTCCATCTCTGCTCCCTCAGCGACACCCATCTTCTTGGTGACGAAGTTCTTCACGGTCTGCATTTCACCGGCGTCACCGGTGGCGACCACGAGGGCGTCCGCGTTGTAGATCGAGGGTCCAAGGGACTTCGCGACCGCGGTCAGAAGCGCCTCGTCGAGGTCGATGTTCTGCGCTTCCATCTGCGCCTTGCACTTGGTCATGACGTCGTCGAAGTTGCTCATCGTCGAAAGGATCTCGTGGAGAGAGTCGTTGCCTGGGGTTTTGGGGAGGTAAGTGGGGACCCCTAGATGGTGCGGATTGTGGGGCCCCGACCCAACGAAAAACGGGCGATCAACGGCCCCAGCGGCGGAAAACCAGGGGTTTCAGGCCCAAACACGACGGCCTTGTCAGCGGAACCGCTTGGAGAAGGCGGCCCGGGGCGGGCCCCTGGCCTGCCGGGCTCACGGGACCAGCTCCTCGGGACGGATCCGAAGGGCCGCAATCCAGGGCGACTCTCCGGCGGTCCAATGCCCGTAGGTGACGGCCAGGATCGATCCGTCCGGGAGAACCTCGAGGGCGGGGTAGGCACAGTCGGTCCCCTTCAGATTGTCCATGAGCCGGACTCGAAGGTCCCCCTGGCGGCCCTCGATCAGGTCATCGAACGACCCGACCCAGGCGACCCAATCCCCGCGCCGGGGGCTGGCGAGCCCCATGTCCCGGAAGCTGATGAAGAGGCGCCCGTCCGGCAATTCAACGACCTGATGCCGGTCCCCCGTCAAGGCGCCGGGAAGCGGCTTGGGCCGGCCCCATGTCTCGCCGCCGTCCTTCGACGTCACAAACTGGGAGTTCCGTCGCCGACTGTTCTCGCGCAGGAGCAAGACCATGGTCCCGCCGCGCTCCACGACCCCCGGCTCGCACAGATGGCCGTGCGCCCACCGCACGATCTCCCGGGGCTGGGACCAAGTGTCGCCCCCATCACGGGTCTCGACCTGGAATACGCCAAAGCCACCCGGGCCGCGCTTTTCCCGCAGGAACCGGCCGTCATCATGGAACCAGGCGAGGGTTCGGCCCCCAGGCAGATTCGCTTGGTCGCCCATCACCACGATGCCCCCAAAGCCCTTGGCATCTTCGTCTGCGAGGGGCGACTCAAGCTCGCCCCAGCTTTCCCCACCATCCGTTGAAAGGGCACGCCTGGCGGGGTAGAGCCCCGACCACATCACGACGTTCTCGCCGCCCCCCGGCTTCGGCACGCGGTAGAGAGTCGGGGTCTCTTTGGACGTCGCCCAGCTCGCCGGTACCGGCAGCCGTTCGCTCCACGTGCGGCCCCAATCGAGGGAACGTTTCATGAGCAAAGCGCCGCGGCCGTGTCCCTTGGGATAGACGCAAAGGATCGATCCGTCCTCCATGGTCTCCGTGCTCGGATGCCCGAGGTACTGACCGGCTTCGCGGTCCACGGTGATGACGCGTTCTGGATTCGAGGCCAGGTCGATCTCCGGCAGGGTCCAGCCACGAGAAGGGGCGGTGTGCGCCGAGAGTTTTCTAAGCTCCCCGTTCTCCGCCCGACGCTTCGCCATCCCGGCGATCTCTTCCGCCAGGCGCTCCGCCACCCATGCGTGTGCTTCAGCGCTGGGCAGTCGCCCGTCGGGCTCGCGATAGGCCGCCATGGCATCGGCGCCGCGCAGGCGGTCCGCCTCGTGGACCGGGATCACACGAACCCCTTGCTCGGCTCCAGCCCCAGAGACAATGCCCGCGTAGGCCGCACCCAAGCGGTCGAACCCGAACTCGGAGCTCAGGTTGAAGGGCGGCATCCCGTACTTCGACCGGGAAACAGGCGTCCACACGCGGGCCCCCGGTTGCACCAGCACGATCTCGGACCCCAGGGCCCGTACGCCGGAGATCAAGTCCACGAGGTTGGACCCGAACGCGCCGGGCGCCACCGCAGGAAAGTCCTCTTCACGCGGTAGATCCACGGCCGAATCAGCGAACCCGTACTGCATGACCACCACGTCGGGGTCCCGTGTCAGAACATCGCGGTTCAGTCGGCGCAGCGCCGACACCGTCGTGTCCCCACGGAGCGTGGCGTTCTCGACCTCAAAGCGGCAGCCGCCGAAGCGCGACTCGAGCTGAATGCCCAAGCGTTCTGCCCATGGTTTGGGACCGCCGCGATGGGCCGCGGCCCAATCGTCGCCGATGCACACGACGCGAACCGTAGGAGGATCAACCCCAAGGGCCGCAGCTTTCCCGATGGGCCCTTCGCCTTGGGCGAGTGGAAAGAGCACGGCAGCCAGCGTAGTCAGCATCATCGGAAAAGAACGTCAGGTAAGAGAACTGCGCCGCGACCCACACTCGGGCCGCTCCAGCGCACGTCAAGGGTCGCAGGACCGCCGGCGTTGAACCAAGTGATTTCGATGGGGTGGTGCCCCGCACGGAGCGCCACCTTTCCGGACCGTTCACGCATCCCGTGCAGCCCGTCATTATCCACCACGAGTTCGCCGTGGATGCGAAGGCGACTGCCATCGTCCGATCCGCACGAGAAGGTGTAGAGACCATCCCGGGGGACGAGCACGTGCCCCGTGTAGCGCAGGGCCGCCTGTTCCGGCCGCGGCACATCACGGGCCGCATCGACCCCAGGGACCACCGCACGGGAAACGGGCAGCCGCTCCCCCATCTGGTCAAGGCTGCGCCATTCGCCTTCGAATCTCTCCACCAAGAGACCCGGGTCAGGCGGCCGAACGAAGGGAACCGCGTCGTGCCAATCGTCCGCGGTGATGATGCGAATCCGCGCGGTGGCCTCCCGCAGCGCCCCCCCTTCCCCGTCGAAGGCGCGGGCACGAATCGTGGCGGACTCCGTGACAAGGATTGGTGCGGAGTAGGGGGTCGACCCTGCGTCGACGTCGCTCCCGTCCACCGTGAAGCGCACGGTGGCCCCCGGACGCGCCGCGAGCTTGACCCGCACCGGGTTCAGCGAGACCGTGCCCGGCGGATCGATCGCGACGCTGGGGGGCGACCGGAAGAGCGCCAGGCGCGAGATCGCCGGCGTGGCGGCGGAGCGGTCAATGGACAGGCGAACGCGGCGCGTCTGCACTTCGGGGACCCGCGCCTCAAAGCGGCCACCGGAAAGCGTGCCCCGGAACTCGAGCAGCCACTTCCCATCGACCCACACCTCCAGGCGAAACTCCTGCAACCGGAAGCCGAGGGCTGATGGCTCCTCGAGGACGAGCTGGTCAAAGGTGATCGACTCGGCCAGTTGGAATTCGATCCAGGCTCGGCCCAGGGTGCCCGACGGTCCCGTGTCCCCGGTGTTCTTGCCAGCGGGACCGTCGTCCGTGGACCAGTACGTATCGGCCCCGGGATCCAGGACCTGCATCGCGTCGTAGCGAGCGCTTCCACCCCGCACGTTGGAGGCACGGTGCACGGCGCCGCCCCTGGCCACCGCGGCCCGGAGCACATCGACCCTCTCGCGATCTCGGACCATCGCCCCAACTTCCCGAAGGAAGGCGTCGGCCCCATCGGCCGGGGCTCCGCCAGCGCCCGCGGGCACCGAGACCTCGCAGGTCGCACCGCTCCCCCATGCATCCTCGATCTTGTCGACGGTCTTTTGCTCCACACTGGCTCCGCCGATCTCCACCACGACGTGTCGCCCGCGCCCGGGCGATTCCACCCGCTGGCGCACGTCCTTGATCGGCGCCGCCGCGGGAGGGCACCACGCCATGCCTTGGCGCGTGCGCTGGAAGAGCCGAAGCCCGGGAAACTCCGCCCCCCAGCGCTCGGTCGCGACCGGCGATTCGGAGGAGGCGCGGCCGGCCAGCCCGCCGCCGTCCACCACGAGGTATTCGATGCCCGGAAAAGCCTCGAGCATCTCTTTCACTCCAACGATCACCGGCTCGACGGCTCCGCCGGCGCCTGCCACCTCAATTCCAAACCCCATCCCCTTCGCTGCGCAGGCGGCGTGCAGCTCTTGGACGGGGTTCGGGTGGGTCCCACCTGCCCAGAAGGGAACCCCGTCGAAGTTCGAGGTGGTCACGTGGATCGAGGTCGCTCCCGCCGATCCGAGGAGACGGACCCACTCCTCAGCGTCGAATCCCTGGAGGTCCATGGGCACGCCTTGCGCTCCCATGCGGCGCAGGTCGACCCTTCCACGGACCAAAGCGCTGAGCCAGTCGCACGTCGCCCGGTCTGGGACGGAACCATAGGGCTCAACGGAAGGCACTTCCTGGAGCCAAAGTCCGGGACCTGCGCAGAGCGCCAAGAGAACGGGGGTCAACGCCATAGACACGCATGGTACGGCGGGGCGCGCCCCTGGGCTCCCAATCCGCTACCTTGGGCCCATGGGACGTGACCTCTTTGCCTCGCTAATGGCCTTGCTGGCCGGCTTCGGCCTCGCCGGCTGCGCCGCGCCGACCCCGTTCCATGCGGAACGCTTCCCCACGGTGCCGTTCGCGGGGCTCCCGGGAGCGGTCGACGTCGTCGCCCTCGATCGCGGTTCGTACCCACCGATCGACGAAGGCTATCCCAAGGTCCTCATCGTGGTGGCCCACCCCGATGACGAGCTGGTCGCCGCGGGCGCCACCTACCTACTCGGCGCCTGCGCCGGAGGCATCGTCGATGTGGTGACCATCACCGACGGCCAAGGTGGCTTCAAGTACGCCACCTTCGCCGAGGGCTTCACCGGGCTCGAACTCACCCGGGAAGAAGTTGGTCGCCGCGAGCTCCCGGCGATTCGCCGCGAAGAGCAGGCGCGTGGCCTTTCCTTTCTCGGGGCGCGGCACCTCATCCGCCTCGGCCAGCCAGACCATCGCTACTCCCAGGACCGCATGGAGGTCCTCGCCGAGGACGCCGGCGTCTGGGACCTTTCGTTCATCAATAGCGCGCTCGACACGCTGCTGCAGTCCCAAGGCTACGGTTACATCCTCACGATCTCGCCCACCGCCACCACCCACGGCCACCACCAGGCCGCCACGCTGCTCGCCGTGGGCGCTGCCGCACGGGTCCCCGAGCCCGAAAAACCCGTGGTCCTCTGCTGCCAGGTGGAGGCGAAAGATAGCGAGGGCATTGGCGAACCGCCGGAAGTCCTCCAGGACGCGCTGCTCGCCCGACTACGCACGGGATCGCGCCCCTATGTGGTCGACCGCACGCGCGGATTTGGACACCAGGGCAAGATCAACTTGAAGGCCATCGCCAGCGTGGCCGTGGCCCAGCACCTGAGCCAAGGCACCATGCTCGGCTACATCGGCCGAGGCGATATCGAAGAGTACTGGGTCCTCGACGCGTCCGCTGCTGAGGCGGACCTTCGCTGCGAGCTGCTCTTCCGCCTCCTCGACAAGATGCCCGAGCTCCCTATTCGCCAGTACGGCGAGAGCGCTGGAACGAACGCCACGCGATGAGGGCCACAAGATGACGGACTCCACCAAAGTAGACCCCACCGAGGGAGCTTCCAGCGCGGGGGCGCCACTTCACCCGGTCGGTCGCCTGCGCTCCCTCGACGCCCTGCGGGGCTTCGACATGGTAATGCTGCTGGGCGGAATGTACGTCCTTGTGGCGGTCTCAAAGGCATTGGGTTGGACCCAGGTCGCCGAGGTGCTCGAACACCAGGCCGAGCATCCACTCTGGAACGGCTTCACCGCGTGGGACCTCGTCTTCCCGCTGTTCCTTTTCCTTGCGGGCGTTTCCCTACCACTCTCCCTCGCCAAGCAGCGGGCCGCCGGCGCTACCAACGGCGCGCTCGTCCGGCGGGCCCTCAAGCGGGCCGCCTTACTGGTGTTTTTTGGGCTCGTTTACAACGGACTCTTTGGCTTCGAATTCGAGCGCTTCCGATACGCGAGCGTGCTCGCCCGGATTGGACTCGCGTGGCTCGGCGCAGCGCTCCTTTGGATCTATCTTCCCCTGCGGGCCGTGGCCATCGCCGGCGCGGTGCTGCTCGCGCTTCACTCCTGCGCGCTGCTCTTTGTTCCCGCGCCGGACCTCGAGCTAGCGAGCGCCAGCCTTGAGCAAGGCAAGACCTTCAGCTGCTGGTTTGACCGCGTGATGGTCCCCGGACGCATGCACCGTGTGACCAGCGACCCCGAGGGGCTCTTCGGAGTGATATCGGCCGTGGGAACCGCCTTGCTCGGCGCGTTTGCCGGACATTGGATCACCTCCGTCCAGCATTCACGCAGCCGCCGCATCGGAGGGATCATTCTCTTCGGTTCCCAGTGCCTCGTGGCCGGCGCCGTCCTCGACTACTTCGGCCTGCCCATCAACAAGAACCTCTGGACCGCAAGCTTCACCCTCTGGGCCGGCGGCTTCAGCCTCTTGCTTCTCGCGTTCTTCCATTGGATCTTCGATGTCGTGAGGGCCGATCGGGTCGCCCTCGCGTTCACGGTCGTCGGCGCCAACTCCATCCTCGCGTACGTCGCCAGCGCGTTCATCCGTTGGCAGGACGTGGTCGACGTGCTGTTCGCCCGGGGCCTCTCCAACGGTCGGCTGCACGCCGTCATGGCACCGGTACTCGCTCTTTTGCTCCAGTGGCTCATCCTCTGGGCCTTGTACCGTCGGCGCATCTTCCTGCGCGTCTAGAACTCCCATGCTCTCCCCCGCCTTTTGTCCCGACTGCGGCTCGGCCTGCCTGCGGGAAACCCCCGATGGGGACCACCGCGAGCGCTCCGTCTGCACTTCCTGCCGCCACATCCATTACGTCAACCCCAAGGTGGTCGTGGGTTGCATCGTAGAGGCAGGTGACCATCTCCTTCTCGCGAAGCGAAACATCGAACCAGCCCACGGCCGGTGGACTTTTCCGGCGGGCTACCTCGAGTGCGGCGAAAGCTCCTTCGACGGGGCCGCCCGAGAGACCAAAGAGGAAACGGAGGCGGAGGTCCAGCGCCTTGGCCTGCACGCCGTCCTGGACATCCCACACATCGGACAGATCTACAAGGTCTATCGCGCGCGGCTGGTGGGAACACACTTCGCGGAGACGCCGGAGTCCAGCGAAGTACGCCTTATCGGGATGGCCGACATTCCCTGGGCCGACTTGGCCTTTCCCAGCGTGGCGGCTGCCCTGCGCCTTTACGCCAGAGACCGGGAGGCCGGAGACGGGCACCGCGTGCATACGGGCTCCGTCACTTGGACCGGCCAAGGCTCACGGTTCGACCTGGCCCAGTACAGCCTGCTCGATCACCACGCCCACTAGGAGGCAGGTGAATTGCGCCCCGTCTCGAACCCTCCCAATCCTTGGCTCCAATCCACGCCCTGCGGCTATGAAGTGGACTGGCTCGGGGAGCCCCCCGAGGCATCCCTCGAGGTCTTCGAGGAAGACGCCAAGTCGATTCTCGTCCGCAACGACTCCCCGGACGTGCCTTTCACTTGGGGGGTCAATCCCTATCGCGGCTGCCAGCATGCCTGCGCCTACTGCTACGCACGCACCGGACATCAATACCTCGGCATGGGAGCGGGGACCGACTTCGACACCAAGATCGTGGTCAAGCGCAATGCGGAGCAGCTGCTCCGCGGGGCCCTCGCCCGCGGTAAGACCAAGAGCCCCCAGGGCGGCGTGGACTGGATCGCCTTCAGCGGTGTCACCGATCCCTACCAACCCCTTGAGGCGAGCTACGGCCTGACCCGCGGCTGCCTCGAAGCCTGCGCCGAGTTCCGCCAACCGGTGGGGCTCATCACGAAGAGCGCCTTGGTGCGGCGCGACATCGAACTCATCGCCCGCGTCCACGCCCGCTCGTCCGCGAGCGTCTTCCTATCGATCCCCTTCGCCGACCCCATCGCTGCCCGCGCGATCGAGCCCTGGGCCGCGACCCCCGCCGGGCGCTTCGATGCCCTGCGCGCGCTCTCTGCCGCGGGCATCCCCACCGGCGTCTCGCTCTCGCCGATGATCCCCGGCCTCAATGACCACGCAATTCCAGAGATCCTGACGCGCGCCGCCGAATCCGGCGCCGAGAGCGCCTTCATGATCCTGCTGCGCCTCCCCGGCGAAGTGGCGCCGGTGTTCGAAGAGCGCCTTCGACGTGCATTCCCTGAACGGGCCGACAAAGTCATGGGCCAACTTGCCGAGAGCCGCTCCCGGCAAGCATCTCGGTCCGCCTTCGGGACGCGCATGTCCGGCGCCGGCCCGCGGTGGCAGGCCGCCTTGGACCTATTCCAGCTTCACTGCCGCAGGCTCGGCTTGCGGACCGATGAAGGCATCCCCGTGCGAACGTGGAGCCCCGCCTCGGAAGGCGGCACACCTCCGCCCCGCCAGCGTGAGCTCTTTTAGGCTGGCGCCCCTCAGAGAATGTCGAGCTCCACGGCGGCCACATTCGCGATCGACGCGCTGCCCCCGTACACGAGCAGACTCACCGAGGCCGCCGAAGCGTCCACAGGCACTTCGGTCGTGGCGATCTCCTCGCCATCGACGGTGAACGTCAGGACGCCCGGTTCGGTCATCGCGAGGGAGAATCGCGCCCACTTTCCGACTTCCAACGGCGGGCGCATCTTCTTGCCCCGCCCCTCCAACGCGTAGCCCACCGTCAAGATCCGCTCGTCGTACTTCTCCGTCAGAACGGCCACTTGCCCGGACTTCATGGAGTCAAACGGTGCGTACTGGAGCGGCGGCTTCGCTGCCTTCCTTGGGCGCTTCGGGCGCATGACAAACCCCGCAGTGGCCTCGGACTCCGGCGCACTAAACGTCACGCCGAACATCGTGTTGGCGTCATCGACCATCACGTCTCCCTCGAACCGAAAGAGCGGACTCAAAGGACGATCCAGGGTGAGCGGGGACGCGAACGGCCGGCCGGCGGTGGCGACGATCATCTCGTCCTCCACGGAGAACACCTTGGGCGACCCCGACCAGCCCATGAGGGACTGCTCGTCAAACGCGTGAAGGGGGCGCTCGAGCACCAAAACTTCCGAGGCACGCAGCTCAGCCGCAAGGCTCTTGGCCCGGGCGGTACCCAGGACGTCGTCCACGTAAAGCCTCGCCACGGCGATGGCCGTCTTCGGCCGGTCCCCAGCGGAAAGCTTGCCCAGAAGCGCCTCGAGCCGCTCGCGGTACTTGATCTCCGCCTTGGCGATGCGCTTGTGGCCGCTCCGGTCCACTTCCGTGCAAAAGGCCACGGCCGTGTCCATGCCCGCTTCGTCGCCTGCGTTCAGGTGGGCGTCGTAGAGGCGCCGGGCCCAATACAGCACGTTGTCGGCCGCCCGGTCATCGCGTTTCTTGGTCTGGAGCCAGGCCTCCCGGTGGAGGTCCACAAGGGCCTCGAGGGCCGTCATGCAGCTGGGGTTACGCAGGAGCGCCTCCCCAAAGAGCTGCTCCGCGTCTTCCAAATCGCCATCAGCCCTTCGCTTGGCCCCCATCTCGGTGAGCTCTTCCGCCCTCGCGATGGGATCCGACTCAGCCACGTGCAGTGCCTTCATGGCTTCGATCCACTCGGCCTCAAAGGCCTCGAGTGTCTCCCCATTGGCGGAAAGAACCGCTCCCTCAAAGAGCCCGGGTGACGTCATGACGCCGCCGCGCAGCATATCGAGCGCCTTGTCGATGGCGCCCGGCCGCAGCAGCTTTCCGTCCTCGTCCCGCCCATGGCGTAGGTAGTAGACGATGCCCCACACGACGGCGTACTGAGCCCCGTTCAGTCTTTCGATCGTGTGCACAACGCCGCGGACCGGCTTCTCGTCCCGATTCAGCATTCCGTAGAGGTTGTCGAGCCGCGACCGCGCGGGCCGGCCCACTCCGATCTCCCCCTTGTCCGAGAAAGTCGCACCCTCGAAGTAGCTCGACATTCCCTCGTTGAACCATGCCGGCGCCGACTTCCCTTCGCACACGAGCGACATGTACTCGTGGCTCGCCTCGTGCCACAGGGTCGGCCAGAGACTCGACAACGGTCGGCCGCGGTCCCGCGGATCGAATCCGAAGACCGTGAACTCGATCTCGATGTCGCCATCCGACGTCTGCTTCCGTTGGCTTCGAATGAACGCGAGTAGGCCGGGGCTATCCGTGATCGGATTGTCCGCCACTGTCTTGAACTCCTCCCAGGTCTTCGTCAGCAGCACCGGCGTGCGCTGGGACACGAGGGAGCGGTCCACTCCGTAGAAGTCCTGGTAGTAGTCGGCGATCGCTGAGAGGCTCTTCGACGCGATCTGGCCCACGTCGTAACCGGCATTGGTCTTGACGATGTAGCGGTCCGACTCGAAGGAGCCCGCGTCGCCCCACTCGCGGTGTTCCTCGGACCATGTCCGCAGGAACGACCGCGGCCGACGAAGGTCCTTCTGGCCAAGCAAGCGTTTCGCCTCCGGCCCGAGGGATGGATCCAACTCGCTCAAGAGCTCTTTGACGGCGCGCCCGGCGCTCGGGTGATCGGGGCGGTAGGCCAAAATGCGCGAGGCCAGCTCGAGCGCATTGCGATGCTTGTTCTGGTTGCCGGCATAGAGGCGTAGTGCCCAGGTGAGGTCCCCGAGGTACTTGTCGCGCGCTTTCCGGATGGGCCCAAGTCCCTTGTCCAACTTGTCGAGGCGCTTCTCAAGGGCCTTCAGCTTGGCCGCCTTTTCGTCTTCGCTGTCAAACTCCGCGCGCTCGTAGCCATCGATGGAGATAAGCAAGTACGAAAGCTCTCCGTCCGCATCGCCCGCGGCACCATACGCCTCGCTGAGGGCCTCCATGGCGGAGGGGTCGTCGGGGTCCGCGCTTCGGGCGAACTGCGCGGCCTCGAGGGCATCGGCGACCGCGCCCTCCGGCGATACGTCGTCCTGGGCTAGGAACGAAGTCAGAGTCGCAAGGCAAAGGACCGCGACAGTCACGGAAAAAAGAGGACGCATGGCGCGGCGAGCGAGGGGCAATAGGAAGCGGCACGGGGAAACGACGATCTGCCGAATTCCCCCGGGGCCAAGAGCATATCAGCCCGGCCCCTGTCTCTTATACACATCTCCGAGCCCACGAGACTAGGCATGATCTC
>CAJXRJ010000024.1 GCA_913058555.1 uncultured bacterium | reverse complement strand
CTACACACTGCATATCGTCGGCAGCGTCAGATGTGTATAAGAGACAGCTTCAACTTCGATTCAGGAGCTCACCTCTTCCGCGGCCTCCCCGGTGGCGCGTTCGCGACATCTATTGACGTCACGACCACCAGTCTAACGACGGACTTTTGGAGCATTGCACCTGTGGACACCGACCAAGACGGTGACCTAGACCTGGTGTACTCGGTGGGACTCGCGCCGGGCATCGTCGTGTCCGAGAGAGAGAATCTCGGGTCGCTTCAGTTCGCGCCCGAGCGACAGCTCTTCGTGATTCCCAATCTCACCACGTCGCCTGTGAACGTGCGCCCGGTCGACTGGGACATGGACGGCGATATCGACTACGTTTTCCCTGGACCCGTTCCGTCTCCGTCTGGACCCGGCGGCGTGGAATGGATCGAGAACTTCGGCGGACAGTCCTTCGCTACGAGGGCGGTCCTGGCGCTGGCCCAAAGCAACGTGCGCGCGCTTACGCTGGTCGACCTCGACGGCAACCTTGTTCCGGATCTTGTGGGGGTCGAGATCAACCAGCTCAGCCTCTCTGGCCTCTTGAACGAACGGACCGTGGGCAACGTCTACTGCGCGAGCACCGCCAACTCGACGGGGTCCATCGCGTCCCTGGCCGCGACGGGATCCTCCGTGGCAAGACTCAACGCCCTTCAGCTGACCGCGACCGAAATGCCCCCGAGCGTCTTCGGATTCTTCCTGGGCGCTACCGCCCCTGACCAGGTGCCCGGAGCGGGCGGCACGTCCGGCGTCCTATGCCTCGGCGGACAGATCGGGCGCTACAGTCGCCCCTTCGAGATCCGCAACTCCGGTCCCGCTGGCTCCTTTTCCTTATCCCTGGACCTCACCGATCTGCGTACGCCCACCGGATCCACGTCCGGCGCGGCCGGTCAGACCTGGTACTTCCAGGCCTGGTTCCGGGACGCCAACCCTTCCCCGACATCGAACCTGACCTCCGCTCTCGCGGTAACGCTGCGATAGTCGACGGGGATCGCGGGACAATCTGAGCGCCGTATCAAGCGGCTACTCCAACGGGAGGCCCGGATGCTGACAAGCGCCCGGGCCTCCCCGTATTGGCGGCTTGCGCGGGCCGCCGTCCACAGGAAGGCTCTGCGCCGCCTGCTACCCAGTGGAGCGTCTCCCGCCCGAAGGACTGGGCCTTCCCTCTATCGCCTCGGGACCCCTTGGCCATGTGCCGCATTCGCTCTGTCCGGCGGCTTCGCCGACCGGCTCCACCACGGACTGCGCCCAAGCCCGAAACTCCCTGGCTGAACTACCCACCGCCCCACGCCGGTTGTGGACCACGGCGTGCTCGAACGGCGAGGAATGAAGCTGGGCGCTTCGCCGTCCCCACCCCACCGTGGCAAGGGCGGCGTCGGGACCGGTCGCGCCACATCTGACGCCATGCTCTCGTTTGGGCGGTGTCGAGATGCTGCGCTTCGGCGTAGTCTGCGGTTGTCTCGCCTGGGGAGAGCTCGCCGCTCGCGCAACCCCTCTACGTCCATCGTTCCGCTCGTGATGAAACTACGATCCCGTCCCCCCTTCGCTCGCGCCGTCCTCCTCGCCGTCATCGCACTCCTCGGGATCGTATCTTTGAGCCATGGGGCCCAGGAGGAGGGGCCGAAGCGGCCGGAGGAACCGGGGAGGCTGATGGTCACCGTTGTCAATGAAGACGGAGAGCCTGTGATCCGAGCGAACGCCATTCTGTCGCCATCGAAGGCCCAGATGGAGGCCAGACAGGGGGGCGGCATCAGGCTTGAACAAGCGCACACCGATCCGGATGGTAAGGTCATCTTGTCTGTCGCGCCGGGCGAAGAGCGGGAGCTAAGTGTGAGCTCTTCCAGTCGCACGGGCGAGCGAGTCACGCGCACGATCGCGCCCCTGGCGGCGGGCGAGGTACGGCCCATCGACATCGTCCTACGCACGAAGGACGACGCCACCTACACCGCGATCGTCCTCGATGGCGCAACGGGCAAGCCGCTGCCCGGCGTGATCGTCGATGTCCACGACCCGGAGACGGGCATGACGTTCGGAGGCCCTGACAAGTGGCTTCGCGCGCCAGCATCGTCGATGCTTCGTACGGACGCCAAGGGCGCCGTGACGTTCCCCGCCGCGACCTGGCGCAAGCGAACGGCCGCGCTCTTCGCCGAGGGGTTTGCGGTGCGCTTCTTGATGGCGGGAGGAGACCCAAAGGCAAACGGACTTGATGCTCCCCACGAAGTGCGTCTCGACCGCGAGGCGATCCTTCAGGTGCGCCTTGTCGACGTCCCCGACGGATCGAGTGTTCGGGCGACCCTCTACTCTTCCGCCCTGTTCTCGCCAGCCTTCGGGCTGAACGACTTCATGAGCCTATCGAAGTACGCGGTCGAAGCCGAGGCCCTCGATGATGGCGAGACCTTCGCGCTTTACGGCCTCCCGCCGGACACCAGCGTCGAGATCGTGGTCCGCAAGGACCGCCAGACGCTGCGGATTGAGCGCTCCGTCATCACGCCCGCTGCCGGCAAGGAAAAGCGCCTTGCGTTGGACCTTGCGACGGACGGTGTCGTGCGCGGCAAGGCCCTTGATGTCGACGGCAACCCAGTCGCTGGCAAAGAAGTGTGGATCGGGGAGACGGGCGGTCGCATGGGCTTTGAATTCCGGAGCTACGACAAACCGTTTGCGAGGCAGCGTACGGCCGATGACGGGACTTTCGAGTTCAAAGGCCTCGCGCCTGCGGAGTACATGGTGGCCTACGGCGCCAAACGTGGCCGCGGGCAAGGCATGGAAGTGCCCATTGCGTTAGGACACAAGGTCGAAGTCATCAACGCTGGTGGCCCTGTCGATGTCTTGATCCAAGAGGTCATGGGCCTCACTATCTCGGGCAAGCTGCTTGGGCCGGACGGCGATCCAATGAAGGGGTTCGTCATGGCCACGGAGATCGACACCTACTGGAATCGGCAGCTCAACCTTCACTCGGGCGACGGCACCTTCACCCTCGGACCTCTCCTGCCTGGGAAGTACTCACTGCGCGGGAACGGTCACGGGAACCCGCACGCGGCGCCCGTCGACATGGAGGTCGTCGCGGGCGCCAAAGACGTCGTCGTGCAGCTCGCCCTAGGTGGGCGGCTCGAGGGAACCATCGTCGATGGGGAAGGCGCTCCGGTCGATGGTGCTGAACTGCGGCTGTGCTTCGGGGGCGGATCCAGGTCCACGATGCGCCGCGTGAAGGACGGCGTTTTCAGCCTCGACGGTGTTGCCCCAGAGCCGTTCGCCGTTTACGCCGAGGCCAATGACGGCAGGATTTCGAATGTCTACTCGGATCCGATCGTGCCAGGAACCACGCAGAGCGGGATCACGCTGACGCTCGCTCCCCCCGCGCAGCTATCGCTTACTGCCACCGACGTGGCGCCTCGGACCGTGTTCTCCTTGAAGAGCGAAGCGGGTTTCGTATCGACAGAAGTCGTGAGGGCCGGCGAAACGAAGCTCGTGTCCGTGCCGCCTGGCTCGATCACCGTGACCGCGCGCCCTTTCACGAAAGAACTCGTCGGCACCGCGACGGTCAATGCGATCGCCGGAAAACCGGTGACGGTGAACATCACGCTGAAGGCGGAAGGCGAGCCGAAGAACGCTCCTTGAACGGCTTCCAAGGTGCTTGCGCCACAGAACGTGTAGCACCGGAAGTTCCGGGCCTGAGAGTCCTGACCGAGGAATCGCTTTTGTGTCAGTTCTTGGGGCGTGCGCGGTGCTCGCACTCCGCGTGCGGTCCCAGGCAATGGCGACCACCGGGAGGCGCCTCATCGCGATCGATAGCGCAGTGCCACAAGAACCCCCGTCACGCCCCCGCCTAGGTGCGCCACAAAGGCGACACTGCCAGGGTCCAACCAGAGGCCAAGCAGCTGGAATCCAACCCAGACGGCGAGCAGCCACGGTGCTGACATGGTGAGCCAGAACTGTCCCCGGAATGCGAGGGGACAGAACCACGTAGGCGGTGAGTGCGCCCGAGACACCAGCGCTCGCACCCACGAGCGGCAAGTCTCCTCCCATGAGGATCGTCTGGGCCGCGGTGCCGACAAGGTCCGATAGAAAGATGAGCGCCGCAAATCGCCCGCCGCCGAGCTCTTCTTCGACTTCATCCCCGAAGAGAATCAAAAACGCAGCATTGCCTACCCCATGGAGAAGTCCCCCATGCAGAAAGAACGAGAGCACCACAGGCAGACCCGCGCCAGCGAACGGCTGGTCAGGCCGATAGGCAAGCTGGAAGATCTCCGGCGCGACGAAGGGGAAGAGAGTGCCCAGGAACAGACCGATCAGGAGTATTCGCGTGACCCGCCCGGCAGGTGGCCCGGCGTCGTAACCGCAGCGTCGCGGCAGCCCTAACAACCACATGAGGGCGCCGATCGTCGTGGTTGCGGAGAATGGCATCGGTGATTCAGAGCTCGCTCACCTCACTCTTCGTACCGCCCTGTTGCCGTATTCAAGTTTGCTCCGGAACGCCCCCGGCACGGCCCCCTCGTCGCTTCCTCCAGTCCTGGCACGGCTTCCTGGAGAGGCGCCAGAAGCACTACCATCGACGCGAGAAGTTCGCGCTCGACACGACGGATAGGCAATCCAAGCGGGCATCGATGCCGAGTTTTGGGCGGTTCCAAGGGCAGCCTCCGCGGAGCCAGCTTGTCGCGGGAGACTGTTAACGATCGAACGCGATCAGTGGGTCGTCGTGCGTTTCCACCAAGAACTGCTGCGACTGGGTGAAGCTGTCGATCAGGACGCGTGGCTCCTTGGACGTGTCGTGAACGAGTAGGATCTCGGTCGCCGTCACTTTGATGAGGGCGTCTACGTTGTTCAGCCGCACCTTGCAATAGGTGCCCGCTGCGTCGAAGTCAAGGGACTGCAACGGGTCGCCGAGATCCTCCATCCGGTCGATGAACTTGTCGAGGTCGATCTGCAGCGGCGGCGTGAACCTCAACGAACCGAACATCCCGCCGAATACGTGCCCGAAGGCACTATCGAGGATGCGCCCCGGCTCGCTGATGTCGCTGATTTCCCGGTGGAACACGACGCGTGAAGGATCCGCTGGATCCTGGGTCACGTGCAGGTTGAAGGTGAAGTACGGACACGCGATGGATCCGCCACCGTCCTCGGGCCCAACCCTCTCTAGATCCTTCCGCCGTAGGTCGAACTCGTCACGCAAACGGCGATAGATGCTCTTGAGTTCACCATTGATTTCTTCGCTTGACGCTTCCCGCGCTAGGCCTTCTGCATAGCGGCTGAGTTCGGTCGGCACCCGCTGGTGCGCCTTGTACCCCGACAGACCTTTGATGGGTGCGTTCGTCTCCCCGCAGAAAGCGAGGCGAGGGACCTGTGACTCAGCGGGAGCCCTGGACGCTCGCCGCGCATGGAGAACAGGCCCGAGATCGGCCAGCTCGAAGTCACTGGAGCCGCACATCCAAGGGGTCTGGTCGCGCCGCTCCACGAAGTCTCCTCGAAGAGTCTTCTGCACTGCAGAGTCCAGGTAATCCTGAAGCGAAGCCGACGTCAGCGACGTGCCGTTCATGAGTGCGGCAGGGGCCTCGCCGCGAAGCGCCTCGATGACATTGAACGTCCAAGCCCCATGCTTGTTGCGCCGACTCCCCCATGAGACCTGACCGGACGCGGACGAGGCGAAGCAGGCGCGATCTTTCGCGGCACTGAAGAACGTCTCGAGTTCCCCATCCGCCCTGTCTCCGAAAAGGCCGTTGGCTTCGTCTCCTCTTTGCTGACCTCCCAAGAGGCCGCCGTGACAAGAGTCCAAGAACACCACGACCTTCTGGGAGTTCGCCTCCCTCAACAGTTCGAGGATCCACCCGAGCTCGACGCTCGTCGCCTCCAAGTTGGCCGAATCAGTGTCGTGACAGGTCAGGAAGTTGCGCGCGCCTCCACGGAACCCGTGCCCTGCGTAGTAGAGAAAAAACGTGTCACCCGTCGCCAACGAGCCAATCGTTTCGCGCAGCCTCGACTCCACATCCGTCTTCGTCGCCGACCGACTGATCATGATCTTGCGAGCCGCTTCATCGAAGCCGACTGCCGCCAGTGCCTCCGCGAATCGCTCAGCGTCGTTTCGTGCGAAACGTACGTCCTTGATGTCGTCCGCCGCATACTCCTCCACTGCGACCAGTACAGCAGTCTTCATGGCAGGGACGGTACCGGAACGCGCTCCCCCACGCTACCAGCGCTCGAAGTACGGAGCCTGGATCAATTTTTCGCTTTCGATGACAGCAAAGCGGCTCACTCGGGCGTTGAGCTACGAGCCCACGTCTGAAAACGAAAAAACGATCCTGGCTCGGTACTGTGGCAGATCGCGGCCGCCGCGGGGCAATGCGACCCTGGGTTGTGACTTCATGATCCGAGCTGGAGCTCCACCCGGCGCTCCAGTCCTAGGGCCCGCTTGATCGAATCCGCCTCGAGGTCAAAGGCTGCCCAGAGGTCGCTCTTTCCAGTCGTACTGCGGATGGCTGAGCGCCAACGCTTCTCGAAGTCTTCTTGGTGCACCTCCAGGAAATCCCGCCGGTGGGACCGCAGCGGGATCATCTCCACGAGGTCACCGGCGCTGTCGAAGACCGCAAAGACCGAGAGGTCGGAGCTCCAGCGGTCCAACACCGTGCGGTTCATCAAGCGCCCGAAGCCAGTGATGCCTTCCGAGCCCTCGAACGTGACCATCTCGAAGCCGTCATCGTTGAAGGGCATCGTGGTCGAACTGAGCGTCCCTGGACGGGTACGCTTGCCGATGGCCAGAATGAGGTCCTCCTTCAGTCCTTGGGGTAGGCCCTGGAGTCCGTCGCTTGACTTGTGCCTCCAGACCGTGGCCATGCCGTCCTCGAGAACCACCTCACCACGTCGGTTCATGACCACTCGCTCAGGCGTCCCCGTGATGCGCAGGCTCTCCTGGAGGAATCCGTCGTCGATGATCACCTGCTCGCGGACGAGATCATGGCGGCTGAGGAACGGCCCCAGGTTCTCATTCGAGGCCGCAACGAGGACCCGGCGAGTCAGAGGCTTGGAGTCATGGATGTATGTGGCGAGCGTGTCGCAATGGGGACATGTCGCTGAGATGAAGATGAGCTCCGTCTCCGGTGCCCCGTGCCCCAGCCAGAGGGTCTCTCCGTCCAGGGTGGTATAGGAGCCCCGCTCAAGGGATGTGCCCACTGGGCCCCGCCTGACGGTGCTGAGCTCTTCCTTGAGCTTGACGTTGGACTCCTCAGTTCGATTGCCTTGGAGATAGAGGCTCCCGAGCGAAGCTGCGACGAGGGCGAGGGGAAGGAAACGAAGCGGAGCGATCAGTCTGTTCATCATTCTTTTGAAGGAGGAGTACAAGGCAGCCGGCGACGCCGAGCCAATAAGGGATTCGAACGACAAACCCGTCAAGGAGGGCGTGGTGCCCCGGAAACAGGTCCGTGAGAAGTAGGAGGAGAGCGATCCGCACCTGATTGAGCGCGACGACCAAGCAGGTCAGGATCGCGGCGCTTCGGAGCGGCCGACGACTCCACGCCGCAATGAGCGGAAGGAGGAGCGCCAGGGGAATGATCGGGCTGCACTCATGCTCGATGCGAATCTCGCTGAGGGAAGTCACCAGCGTGGTGCCAATGTTCGTGCAGTCGTGACCGATGAGCCGGAGCATCCACGCCGCGGTCGCCGCACAGAGGCGGTTGACCGAGTCGTCCATGCCGTTCAAGGCTGGCCGATCGTGGAGGCACGCCAGGACGCCAAGCGGCACCGCTACGACCATGATGAGAAGGCGCGGCTTCATGATCACAGACCGCACTTGGCGTTGACTTGGTCGAGGACGGCGTCCATCGAGGACGCCCAACCGGCCTGCCGGATGAGGGGAGCAAATTTCCGCGAAAGACCCCGCAGGCGATCCGCGTCGGCTGGAGTCGCTGCTTCCCCCATGAAGCGACGGAGCTGAAACTTCTCGCCGAACGTCATGCCCTTCAAGTGCGCCAGATCAAGGGATTCGACTTCATCGAGTATCGCATGTAGGGTTTGCCGTGCATCGACGTGGCTGGCCTCGCCCAGATCTTGGAGGGCCAAGAGCGCCAGGGCGTCCGTGATTGGATCCTGGCTGAACTCCAGCGCTTGCCTGGCCGCCGTGGCACGGTCGGGGATACCCACTTCGATCATCACACGCTGCAAGGCCTGCCCTTCAGCGCCCGCGACGAGCGCCTGCTGGACGTACTCTGGGATGCCGTCCCCGCAACGTTGAAGCAGCTTGAGGATCTGACGTATCTCCTGGTCGCCGCTATCGAGGACCGCGGCCAAGAGCCACGGGCGATAGTTCTCGTGCACCGACACCTTTCCGCTGAAGGCGAACAGGAGTGCCCGATGCTTGCCCCGGTCAGCCATGGCCTCACTCGACAGAGCGGCCGCGACCTCGCCCCGCTCGAGATTGACGAGCAGTGGAAGCGGAACGTCAAGGCCCTTCAGGCGCCAGCTCAGCATGACCTTCGCAGCGCGCTCCCGGTCGTCGCGGGCCAGGATCCGGCAGGCGGGGTTGATAGCGAGCAGCGGCCCGCGGTCGGTGACCCATTGACGGCAGCGCCCGGAAAGCAGCTCGCGATTTGCAGCAAGTCCGAGCAGAAGCGCCACCTCGACCTCGAAGGGAAGACTTAAGAGCAGCTGTTCTTCAACGAACGAGGATCCCTTCAGCCGCGCCATCGCTCGCGCGAACTCTGGACGTGTCGCCGCCGCCGAGGCTTCGAACGCAGCCTTCACGAGGTCAGTCGCGCCGGGCTGAAGTGCCCGCAGGCGTTCCCTCAATGAGGCCCCCGACTCGGCCTTGAGAATCAAAGCCGCACCGGCCTCCCCAAAGAGCGAAAGGGTCGACAGTAGTCGGTGGCGATCCCGGCCCGAGGCAAGCGGGCCCTCGAGCAGCGGCGCCAGAAGTTCAAGGCTAGCCTCTCCGCCGAGCTGCCCCAGGGCGAAACATCCGGCCTGGAAGGCGCCGCCGTTACCGGTGCGCGCGGCGCTCCTTGTGAGTTGGCCGAGCCAAGTGCGTCCCTCGGCGAACCCTAGCTCTCCGGCCACCAGGGCAAGCACCGCGCGCTCGCGCGGGTTCGCCGCTGAGATCAGCGTTTGAAAGTTGACGGAGCCGGACTTGAGCCCCTCCCCGACAACGTCCCGAAGGGCTATGAACCCATCCTGCGCGACGGTGTACTCGGGAGGCATGATGTCTAGCGCCATCCAGCGGGCACCGTTCGATCGCGCCGCCCGCAGGTGCTCTGCGGTGGCGGCAAGGGTCTCGGCGCCCATGGGCGACGGATGAGCTCGCGCAAGTTCTGGCGCTGCGGCCCACGGCTGGCGTCGGGCTGAGCCATCGGCGCCGGGGCCCTCGAGGCGAGCCACGTCCGCCGTTCGCGCTACGTCGAACAGCCCCATGACCGCCAGCTCGTGTTTACCGGTGAAGGCCGAGCGGTGGAGCGTTTGTCGCAAGCAGATCACTCCGCCGATCAACAGCGCAGAGGACCCTACGAGGACCAGCTTCGCCGCGCGATTCCTGGGGATCGTGCGCCCCACCGCTCGCTTCGACATCAGTTGACCTCGCTCACCGCAACGCGGCCGTTCGTGGACTTGAAGCCGAGAGCCCCAAGGCTCATGACGATGCTGATTGCGCCGAGGACCAACGCCCACTTCGACGGCATGAGAGGAGACCCTCCGCTCGTGCCCTTGCAGAGGCAGAAGAAGACGTACGGCTCGCCGCTGCTGTCGCCCTGCTCATCGGAGCAAGTACCAGCATTGCCACCTCGGGTGCACGCCGCCCCACTGCTGGAACACGAGCTGCCGAGTCCGCCGGTGACCAGCGTGTAGCCGCAGTCTCCGGCGAGGCTTGCGAGGGTATGAGCCACGCTCGGGACGGACGCGTAGTTCGTCGCGTCCAGGGAAAGCGCCGGGGTGTAGTCGCCGCTGGCATTCAGGACCGCGAAGGCGAGCTCGCCCGTTGGAATCACCTGGGGGACGGTGTAGATCGCGCTGATCCCAAGGTTCACGAGGGTGTCGCTGGACTGGATCGCGTGCGTGCCGACGGTGAGTAGCAGCAGGTTCGCGAACTGCGCGTCGCTTGCGTCCAGCCACAGGTCGTCGTTGCTGTCGAGGCGCCGGAGCTCCAACTCAAGGCCGAGTCTGCCGAGCAGTTCAGTTCCGTCGTCGATCGTTCCGTTGCCGTTGCGGTCGATCGCGACAACCCCAGCCGGAGAAGCCGGGAAGGTGCAGATCTCTGGGGTCCCGTTCGCATCGAGGTCAAACCGGAAGGGCGAACCCGCGGTGTGCCCGCTGCCCCCGGGGGTTAGCACAAGCTGCTCGGGGCCAGGGTGATTGGTGGGATCGACGTTGCCCGATCCCTGACTCGCGACGGCGGGCATCGCGAGAGCGAGCAGGGAGGGGATGGCGAGAATGGTCAGTTTCATGGGGTTGATCTATGTGCTCAGTCTTAGTGGTCGTGGCCGCTCCGAATGGCGCGCGCTCACCAAGAAAGTCCTCCCCATGCACTCGATCGTCGCAGGTTTCCCACGAATCCCATGCCGCCAAAGGCCAACACGAGAAGCAGAAGTACGGAGCCAAAAGTACGGAGCCAGCATCGTTCCTTCGGCTTTGCGAGAGGGATCACGCCAAGCGCACGGAGCACGACGGGTCCATTCCGGACGGGCGGCTAGAACCGAAAACGGGATCCAGGATCCGTAGGCTCTAGGCTCCCGATTCTCTGGCGCATTTCGCATCCGATGGCAGTGTCGCGTCATGACCCATTTGGCCAAACGACGTCGCCTGCAGAGCCTCCACCAGAACCCAAAGGGTATCCTCGCCTGCTGCGGCTCCCCCCAAGCCGTCTCATTCACTCATCCCCCATCGCCAGGTCCCATGCCCGAACGCAAGTCCCAAGGTCCAACGCGCGTGCGTCGTTGCCTCTACTGCTTCGATGGACTGCCTCCCCTCACCGGCGCGAGCGTACGTTGCGCGACCTGCGAAGTCGTCAACACCAGGGGCCACCTCGAGCTCTATTTGACGAGGCATTCCTCCTGGGTTCGTGCCGAACAGATTCTGAAGGCCGTCATATCGATAAGTGCCGTCGCGATCTTCGGACTGATGGTCGTCATCACCTGGACGGGGGGCAATGATCCAAGACTGCTTCCGTTCGGTGGGGCGGGGCTTTGCCTCACCGTCTGGTTCCTTTGGGAGACGGCTTGCCACGTCACGCGTAGGGAGATTGCCTTCGACCCATCGATCGCTTGGCCTGGTCTCATCCTCGCCGTTGGAGTGCTGCCGCTGCTCTTCGGCCTGCTGTTCGCGTCCAGTTGGTTGATTCAGTTTGGCGCCGTTGCAACGGCCGTCGTTTTGATCCCAGCCTGGGTCCTCCGATACGGGATCCTCGCGCTTGGAAGATGGCGAATGGCCAAATACGAGGGGCTTATCGCCAGCGCAGGACGCCGCTGAACGCAGGACAGAGCCACAATACTGAGCTCAGTACTGAGCCAGGATCGTTCTTTTGGCTTTGCGAGAGTGATCGCGCCACACGCACGGAGCAGGAAGGGTCCATTCCGTACGGGCGGCCAGATCCGAAAAAGTGATCCAGGCTCCGTACTTCAGGCTCCGTATTTGAGGCTCCGTATCTCCGTGGGCGGATTGGTGCGTGATCCTGAACGAGGGCCGCCTTCGGGCAAGGGCCCAGCCTCCTGGCGCTCGGCGAGCTAGGATCGGGGGATGATGAGATTCCGCCTTGCCTTGACAATGCTCCTCTTGCTCGCCGTTGGCTGCAAGGCGGCACCCCCCGTACGCATCGTCTCGTACAACATCAAGCACGGACGGGGAATGGACGGCGAGGTCGACCTTGACCGCGTCGCGGGGGTGCTCGCGGCCCTCAACGCGGACGTCGTGCTCCTTCAGGAGGTCGATGAGATCTGCGCGCGGTCGGGCGACGTTGACGAGGCCGCGTTCCTGGCCGAAGCCCTTGGCATGGAGGCGCGATTCTGCACCTTCATGGACTACGACGGAGGGCGCTATGGTCTCGCTGCGCTATCGCGTCTGCCGATCTTGGCAACGGAACGTATCGAGCTTCCGGACGGCACGATCGATCCAAGGGCCGCCCAGGGACTCGTCGTCGAGGCGAGTGGCATGCGTCTACGCGTGATCGGGGCGCACCTGGACTGGAAGCCCGATGGCGCACGGCGACTCGCGCAGGCTAGGGTCCTGCACGCAGCGATCGTCGCCGGCGAGCCCGGCATCGACGCGACGATCCTGGGCGGCGACTTGAATGCGCCAACCAATAGCGAGACCCTCCGCCGATTGACCGAACCGCCGCCCCACCTGCGGCGCCTCGGCCCCTCCGGTCCGACCTTTCCAGCAGACGCCCCCGACCG
This sequence comes from uncultured bacterium, assembly GCA_913058555.1. GTDB lineage: Bacteria > Planctomycetota > UBA1135 > UBA1135 > Saltatorellus. The sequence continues at coordinate 9,703 of CAJXRJ010000024.1, read as the reverse complement.
CACCATCGACCACTTCCTGAGCTACGCACCCGACGCTCATGTCACGGCCCAAGTGTTTGTCGTCGACGAACCCCTCGCGTCCGACCACCGCCCCATCGTCCTCGACCTACGGCTCGAGGCCCGGTAACACCACCCGAGGAGCACCAGTACGGAGCCTGAGTACGGAGCCTGAGTACGGAGCCAGGATCGCTCCTCAGGTCTTGCGAGAGTGATCGCGCCACACGCACGGAGCAGGAAAGGTCCATTCTCTGCTGGCGGCTAGACCCTAGAAAGTGATCCAGGACCCGTTTTCTGGGCTCCGTATTCTCCCGTGGACCCCTTGTCCCCGCCTTCCTCGCTTCGCCGTATGAGGATCGCGCTGTATCGGTCTGCCTTCACTTTCGAAACAACGCGAAACCGACAACAGTCTAGATACGCAAAATCGACCCTGGCTCGGTACTCCGGTACTCTCTGGGCTCCCGTTCGAATGGAGTTGCCATCAAGGAGATCGACATCGACCACCCCTTTCGCCGCGCCCGCCGCCGACCAGTTAGCGCTAGAGTCCAGACCGTTCTGCGTGACACGGGACGGTCCGCACCAGAAGTGTCGGGCCAATCCACTCGGAACGAAAAGGCGAGCATCGCGCCGCCTTCCCAGGGACATCCCTTGACGTTGGCGACATCCATGATTGCTGGTGCTTGCTTGATAGTAACGGCCGGCTGCGGCGACCCGACCTCCGACGGAGACAACTCGACACGTACCGTTGGGAGCGGAGGGGCGGAGTCCTCGATGAGCGCCTCCACGGGTGCCGCCGGTGGCCAGGTCATCCCGACGTACTCCGTCGAAGAGAATGTCGTGGGCGGCAGCCCAAACGTCTTGATCATCACCATCGACACGCTCCGAGCTGACCATCTCGGATTCCACGGGTATCCTCGCGCCACCAGCCCTCGGCTAGACAAGCTCGCAGGGGAATCGGTCGTCTTCGAGTGGGCCTATGCGCCAATCGCCACGACGCTCCCGAGCCACACGTCAATGTTCACGGGCGTCTATCCCCACGAGCATGGCGTGCTCGCCAATATCAAGGATGGGCGCAGCTACCAGCGACGGAAAGATCTCATGACTCTGGCGGAGCTCTTCCAGCGCGCGGGATATGCAACGCAAGCGGTCGTCGCGGCGACGCCCCTCCGGCCTCAGTTTGGCTTGAACACGGGTTTCGACGGATACAACGCACCCGCTAACAAGCAGCAAAGCGCTGAGAAGACCACCAAGCAAGCCCTCGTGGCACTGGATGAACTGGCTGCATCGAAGAAGCCAGGCTTACTGTGGGTGCACTACTTCGATCCGCACGGGCCTTACAATCCGCCCGTCGAGTTCCTCAGCAAGTTTCGCATGGACGATGCGATGCGCGCGGACCTAGCAGAGCGCAAGTTCGCGGCGAGGTCCCAGCGACCGACCGGGCAATGGAACATGCTGGAGGCAGGGATCGACAGCTACGATGGCGAGATCGCCTTCACCGACACGCAGATCCACCGGTTCCTCAAGGCAGCGGAGGAGAGTCGGTGGCTCGAGAACGCCATTGTGGTCGTGCTCGCAGATCACGGCGAGGGACTAAACCAACACGGTGTTGCCGGCCATGGGCTGGTCTGGGAGGAGCAGCTTCACGTTCCAATGATGCTCCGCATCCCAGGCGTCGAGCCACGCCGTATCGGAACGCTCGCATCCCTCGTGGACTTCGCGCCGACGCTGCTACACGTCCTGGACTTGCCTGGAGAAGATGACTTCTTGGAGCAAGTGTCGGGCGTCAACCGATTCCGTTCCGACCTTCGACACGACGAGATACGGCTCCTGGGACAGCAGTCACCACGTCAATCCGATGCGGAGGCGATCGGCTATTCGCTCCGAGCCGATCAGTGGAAGCTGCACATGAGCGCCGAGAATGACGCGTCGCTCTACGATCTCTCCGAGGACCCGTTCGAGCTCATTGACGTGGCGGCCAAGAACCCACGGGTCGTGGACAAGCTGACCGCCGAGCTGTCAGAGATGCTCCGCGGTCAGCTTCGCGAAGTGCAGACTGAGGGGGTGAGCAAGACGATCGAGCGAGACCTGCGCGCCCTCGGCTACGGAGGCACGAAGTAGGAGTACCGGAGTACCGAGCCAGGATCGTTTCTTCTGCATTACGAGAGTGATCGCGGCATACGCACGGAGCAGAGGGGGTCCATTCTGTCCTGGCGGCTAGACCCTAAGAGATGATCCTGGCTCCGTATTTCGAGGTACGGCCCCGGTTGAAAGCGGTATCCGTTGGCACCTACTACGCGGCGCGTCTGGTCTGCTTTCAGTCGGGCCCACGTTGCCTCCTCCTGGGAAGTCCTGCCGGCGCATAGCGGAGAATGCCACAGGAACGCAATGTAGGCAGCCTCTCTCACTACCGCCCTTCGCCGCCAAACTGCGGGAACTAGGGGCGCTTTGCTCGGGTCCAGATAACCGGACGAAAGGCGAGAGAGTGACACTGACTCCGTACTCCACCGATGAAGAAACTGCTGCTCGGGATTGGCGCGGCGTTAGCGCTCGCGGTGTTTATTCTCTGGGCCGCGAACCGTGTCGACGTCCCAGTCGAAGGTCTCGGCAGATCCGCCGCTGACGCTAAGGGCGACTCCGAAGGTGCAGCAGCGCCCACAGGCCTCGATGCTCCGGGACAGCAACCGTCTGAGCAGAAGCTTCCTTCGCGTGAGTCGGTGGCGGATCGGGGTGAAGCGGTCGGACTGGGGGCAGCGACGGAGCCGGCGCGGCTACGGGTGCTGGTGGTGGGTCGCCGCTCTGGGGTCGCGGTGGTTGGGGCGACGGTCCGTAGGCCGCCCGAGGGGGCGCGGCGGTTTGTGGGGCGCGAGATCACGGGGTCCGATGGGTTAGCGACAATCGACGCGAAGGCGTACTCACGCCTGACGATTCGGGCCGCGGGGTATGCGACCGGCAAGTTCGAAGTGCCCGCTAGACAGGCGTCCGTTGCGGGGTCGGACGGTGACGAGCAGGAACCGCCGCATGTCGTTGTCCTGAACGAGCACGCGGAGCTCTTTGGGCGTGTGGAGGGTTGGGACGGGACCGAGAGCGAACAGGCCTTCGTTGCGATCTCTCACATGGTGGGCGGTGCGGAGAAAGTGACGGAGCTTCGTGTTCCGGTGCGCACGAGCGGCACTTGGCGAGCCCCACGTGTGGAGATTGCCCACGGTGAAGCATTTGCCGAGGGGCTGATGGTTTCGTTGGTGCAAGGCGCTTCCAAGCGGGTCCTTGCCCATGGGCTGATGCTGCGGCCCGGCGATCGACGAGAGGTGCACGATCTAGCGGGTTCTGAACGGCCTTGGACCTTGAGCGTTACCTATTCGGATGGTTCGCCATTGCAGGGTGGCGCGAAGATCCGGGTGCAGAGCCATGGCCGGCAGGACGGAGATCCCGACTGGTCCAGCAACCTCGACGGCGACGGCCAAGTGCGCGTCCGCGGCGTGGCGGCCGGCACCTATCTTGCTCGTGTGACCCAGGGGAAGCGCGAGTTCGCGGGTGAGTTGATGAAGGCGCCCAACAGCGACGAGGAGATCCTCGTTCTCCACGGCTATGGCCGTGTTGCCGGCGTGATTCGATCCAATTCGGACCGAGTCAGTGGGGAGAGCCTAGTACGCCTGATCGGTCTAGATGAAGCGACACTTGGTACGCAGCGGGCGGTGGAAGGATCTTTTCGCTTCGATCTTGTCCCCCTGGGGACACCGTGCCAGCTGATCATTCCTGTTGCGATGGCCCCTCGTTTCGATTCATCGGTAGGAGGGCCAGACGCGCTCGGGGACCCGCTCCTTCGCGAGTTACGTCCGCTGGAGAAAGACCGACTCTTCACCATCGACTCCTCCCCGTTCGTCAAGGACGTGAGGCCCAGCCTTGAAGACTTCGAGCTGCAGATTGACCTACCTGAGTAGGCCAGAAGAGCACAGCGGTAGTACGGAGCCACGGAAGTACGGAAGTACGGAGCCAGGATCGTTTCTTCGCTTTTGACCAGCGTGCCATGGCCAGGATGGCGACGTATGTGATCGCGATTCGATCACCGGGATCAAAAGCGAAGAAACGATCCTGGCTCCGTACCTGTACCTCGGTGCCTTCACGTTGAAATGAAGCTCGACTTGCTCCTTGGTCTCTTGACGCGTTGCGACCGTTTCGGCCCGCGGGAGGGCTGGGCCCGCATCGGGGGCGATCAGATTTTGCGAGAAGCCAGGGAGTGAGGCGGCGACCAGGGCAGCGAGGATCATGGGGTGGTCAAGTGCATGGAGTAGCTAGGGCTACAGCGAAGCCAGGACGGCGCGCGAATGAAAGGCGTTCGTTCCGTGAAGTTCGGGGCCGTTGGTACCTGCTTCGTGATCGCCCGCACTTGCTCCAACGGAACACACCTATGGGGTCACGAGCGTGGTGGCGCCTTGCTCGCCTTGAAGACGACGACGCCCCTTGGCCTCTTCGTCATGGTCCATAGCTCAACGCCACTTGCGCGCGCTCGATGACTTGCGCCAGTAGTTCGGGGTCGACCTCCGATCGTTTGCCCATCGACTGCATGCGATGGTACTCCGAGAAATCGTCCCCTGGGATCGTGTAGTAAGCGCCACCGCTCGCGAGCGCTCCAGGGTTGGGGGTGGGCAGAGAAGTATTCTTGCCGGACGCACTCCTGGTCATCCAATCCTCCATCGTTAGATCGATGTGGCTTGCATCAGAGAGACCCTCAGCATCCATGATCGTCATGACAGACAGACTAGATATGGATCTCGCCGCGCGAAATCTGGCCTCCGTCTCCTCCCCTTCCCGACTGACTCTGAGCACGGCCAAGTGCTGCCGAATCGCTTCTTGACGCTGCTGGATATTCTTCAGCAACTTCGGAGCCGTCACCTTGATCCTACGCGTGGGTACTGAAGAGGCCTCAACGCGGCCTCTGTCCTCCACGGCCGCAGGCTGCGGCGGCTCCGTCCCCATCGCCTCGTCCAAAGGATCCATAGGATTGACAAGTCGCACTTCACTTCGCGCTGACTCCGCACGCGCCTGGACCCCGGGCACGTCGATCGCGCCGACGGCCTGCGGCTCCTGAAGCAGAAGCCATGCGGCCACGAGGGCAACCCCTGTGCCAACCACAAGCAGGGCGCCGCCCCCAGCTCCGGATGTGTGTGAAGTACTGGTCATAAACTAGGTCTGCTTACCCACTCCGTCAGTCGGCCTGGAAGACCGGGGATCTGGCCTACTTGCGCGAACTCAGGGTTCCCGCTCTACGGCGGCGCCGCAGCACTGATCCGCTGGAGCCGCACTGCCCATGAAACGAATCCTCGCCCTAATGGCAGAAGCGGACTCGCACGGCGTCGGAAAAGTTGCCCGCGGTGACGTCTCGGTACCACACCTGAAGCATCAGGCTGTCGCCGGGGACAACCCACAGAAGCGGGGAGTTGGGCGTGCCGAGCGGAATGCTCCACCCCACGGTGCTGCTCGCTGGATCGATCGTTGCCAGTGAGAGGCGCCGGACCGTTTGAATTGGGATACAGAGCATGCCGTTCCCAATACTCATCGAGCCAGGGGACCCCGTACCCGCAAGGAGTAGCGCGAAGCCAGGCCCGTCTATCTGCCGGGCAAGAACGTTGAGCACGCCAGCACTGATCGAAGGCCCGCCGTCGGCATCGAGGCGTGCTCCACCGTAGGCCAGTTGGCCGGTCGGATACGCGACAGACGCGCTAGCGGGGCATACGAGTTCGGCATCAGCGCCGCATTCGTACTCGATCACAAGGTCATCGATGAACGCTCCACGCCCGCTGTTCTGAAGGTGATCGATAGAGCCGGCGCTAAAGCGCAGCTGAATAAAGCCCCAATTCGGATCTAGCGCGACGCGAGCTTGCTCCCAGCTGCAGTCGGTGAACGCCACCTTCTGAGGAAGGCAGCGTTGGAGCAAGACCTCACCGGTGGCCGCGTCCAACACCTCAAGCAGTGTGTAGTCGAAGCTGCAGGCCGGCTCGTGGTCGATGGAGTACCAGAATGTGGCGCGCGCAGCGGGCCTTGAGGGATCGAGCGCGACCACAGGCGACGTGGCCGTACCGTGCGACCCGCCCGTGGGCGACCCGAACGATACGCCGTTGTTGAAGTTGAGGCAGGAGGGGGCGCTATGGAACGGCGGCGAGGAGCAGTTCGAGACGCTCGGCGTCGCGTCCGCAAGCCACTCGAACCCGGTAAGGGACGAGAAGGTCGTCCAGCCGCTGAGGTCCACGAAGTCCGTGGAATAGACGGTCTGGCCAGAGGCAGGAAGCATGAGACTGACGCAGGCGAGGAGCCCCCCCGCACTTCGGTGGATGTTTGCGGGCATCCATGCACCGTAGATCGCTGTCTCAGAATCTGCAACCTGGGAGGACCGCCTCGGGCCTGGGGCACAGCCTCACGACTCGGTCCGCACCGAGTTCCGCCACCGTTCCACCGGAGCGCGTATCCTCATTCGCCCCAAAGGCGCTCTACAATCGATGCTCGCCCCCACCCAACGCAATGTTCGCAATGTCTAGACTCCTTCTCGCCGTACTGTCCTTGCCTCTCGCCGCGTCGGCGTCTGCGCAGTGCAATATCATCGATCAGGACTTCAACCAGTTCAGCCCAGGCCTGCCGATTGACTCGCTTGTTGGCTGGAGAGATCAGGCGCCCTCGCAGACTGTGTTCCTGGGGACGAGCCCAGACAACCTCACGACGGCCATTGTCTTTGGCCTCGGCTCGGGCATTGCCCGCCGGCGCATCGACAACCTCGGACTTGGTCAGCGCTTCCAGATCGCGTCTGACGTTCGAATAGACCGCGACGGCGCTTTTCGTCTTCAGTGTGCACCGGTGTTCACAGGCGGCAACGTTCAGATGAACTACCGCGTCAACATCAACTTTGACCAGAGCGCTCCGACACCGGTCATCCGCTACAACTACTTCGGCTCAAACACGACGGCGACACTTCCCCTTCAAGTCGGCGTCCCGACGCGCTTGCAGATTGACGTCGACACCCAGGGCGACGTCGCGACGTACTACAACGGAATGCTCTTGGCCATCGAGCCCTGGGCGACGGGCGGTCCGTTCGCTTGCGCGACGCCACAGGACGCTGTTTGGCTGTCCTACGCTTCGGGCTCGGGCGCGGGCATGGTTGTCGATGATGTCTGCATTGGCGACCCGTTCGCCACCAACTACTGCACGGCGGCGCCGAACTCGACCGGCGTCATCTCCAAGATCAGCGCACTGGGAACGCCTTCGGTCAGTGCCAATGACATGTTTCTCAGCACGAACGATCTTCCGAACGCCTCATTCGGCTTCTACGTCATCGGCATGACCCAGGGATTCGTCGCGAACCCGGCTGGCTCTTCAGGCAACCTGTGCTTGTCCGGTTCAATCGGACGCAACTTCCCCGCCTCTGGCTCCGGGAACAACGGCAACATCACAGTGGCCATGGATTGGGCGCGTGGCATCGCCCAACCAAGCGGATTCGTGGCCGCGATGGCGGGCGACACTTGGAACTTCCAGCTGTGGCACCGGGACGTCGTAGCTGGCTCGGCGACTAGCAATTTCTCCGAGGGCCTCACGGTCACGCTTACGCCCTGATCGAGCCTTCGTCCTGGTGATGCGGGGGTTCCCGCTGGGCCGCGACAACAACCGGTCCAGTGGTAGTACTCAGCATCACCTTCAACTGATACGGAGTGCCGTACCTCGCTACCGATTGTTCCAACTCAGGGAGCGTGTGTTGTGCATCGGGAGCAACCTGCTGCCCCCGGGCCCAGCTAACGTGACATACCCCTCGTAGAAGGTGATCCGGCTGACCTCCAGGTCGTACTGGCTCGTGCGCGATGGAGAGATCTGAACGCTGTACTGGACGCTGAAATCCCCGTTCAGCTCGTTCGTTGGGCGTGGCTGACTTTCCACCACTGATTTGTTGCACGAACCTGATAACAGGCAGACCCCGAGCAGGATGGGGACGATGCCCAGGCGTGTGCGAGTGCTGCCCAGGGCTCGAAGAAGGTCTTGTGGTTGGTTCGTCATGGGAGAGCGATGGTCTGGTCGCAGTGCGTCAAGCGGGGGCGTACGATGCCGCACAGGATCTTGTCCGGCGGACTGAAATGGTAGCGAGGGCCTCTGCAAGCACGGCGCGGAGGGAGGATCTCGCACGGCGCCCTGCGTCCATCTGCCCCCCCCATTGAGGGCGATCGTTGCCGCGACTCCGTACCCGGTCTTCCTCGCCGGCACGCGCGACGACCCCGAGAGGCGTTCTACCTCGGCCTTTACGGGCGCGGTCCGCATCACGTTCGAATGAGAGGTTCGGGGCCGTCCTGGGGAGGACATGCCGGGCACTCAGCAGAACGATCCCGCAGCCAGGCAAGTCACCGAAACGTCACACTGATGGCGTCGGTGAAGTTGCTGGTCGGCGTGGGATTCAGGTCCCGATGCCAAGCCTGGAAACACCAAGTCTCGCCGGGTTGCACGGCAACGGGCCCGAACGGCGTGGGGATGGCGTCGATGTCGATCACCACCGAAAGGGTCCCCGTCGGGCCGGAATTGACGATCCCTCCCGCGCCGATGAATCGACCGATGAAGCCGCCGAGACACAGCGGCCCTTGACTACCCGCGATGACGAGTGGGCCACCCCGGTATCTCGAACCAAGGAAGTAGCCAAATGAGTGCTGCGGCAGGAACTCTGCGGTGAGCGTCACGTTGTTGCCCGTCACATCGGCATTCCCAAGCAGATTCAGAAGGCTGCTACGCCCCGTGCTATTCGGAGAAGGCGTGCAGTAGCGGGTCCCGATCTCCGTCGAGGTCCAAAGGTACCCGGTCGGATAGGACAGGCCCACGACCACCGAACCATCCGCATTGACGGCGTAGGCCCTTGTGTTGATGGCGCCGAGAACGGCCCCCAAGTCCTGCATTCCACCCAAGGCGGTCCACCGGAAGGGGCGCTCCTCTGGGTAGACACCTTCACTGCTTCCGATGACGACCGACCCGTCCGCGTTGACGTCGAGTGCGAATGACTTCTTGGCGCCAGGCAGGATCCCCAGGGTTTGGACTCCCGTGACCTCACTCCACCGAAAGGCCTGGTAGCCACCGCCAAAGTCCTGTGAGCCAACGATGACAGACCCGTCGTGATTGACTCCGAATGGGCGCCCAGCGACCCCGATCGGCTGGGTGCCGGTCGTCGCGGTCCAACGGACCACCTGGCCGTTGGAGCCTCCTGCGACCACAGTGCCGTCTCCGCTGAGGGCCGCGTCGTCGCTAAACGAGGAAGCGGGAAACCCGAGGTCCTGCATCCCCGTCACAGCCGTCCATCGAAAGACGTTCTGACCCGCAGGTGTCTGAGCACGCCCGACGACCACCGAACCGTCCGCACTGACGTCATACCCGGCGGACCAGGTGCCGTTGAACGTATCGATATCCGTCATGCCAGTGCCCAGCTCCCACCGGAAGGCGTGGGAGATACCTCCGTTGCCGGTCTTGGAGGCACCGACGACCACAGAGCCGTCGGCGTTCACGCCGTGGGCCCAGGAGCCCGTCCCACCGAGAGTTCCCAGGTCTTGCATACCTGTCGTGGCCTCCCAACGGAACGCGTGGTACTCGCCTGACGCGGTCTGGGAGATACCCACAACGACCGAGCCGTCGTCACTCACGTCCCGGGCAGACGTGTACCTGTCTCTTATACACATCTGACGCTGCCGACGATATGCAG
>CAJXRJ010000023.1 GCA_913058555.1 uncultured bacterium | reverse complement strand
CTCTTGGTGCCCCCCCCGGGGCCCTTCAGAGCCCTGACATGGCAAAAGGCCTTTACGAGGAGCGGCTCGAGCGCGACCTAGGATCCGTCCGCAAGCGCGTCCGGCGCATGGGCAAGGCGGTGGTCATCGCCGTCCAGAACGCGACACGGGCGGTGCTCGCCCACGACACGGAGCTCGCAACGGACACGATCCTCGGCGACCTCCCGATCAACCGCCAGGCGAGAGACCTGGACCACCGGTGCCACGTGTTCATCGCACGGCACCTGCCCAGCGCGGGCCACCTGCGGTTCATCTCCTCTGCTCTTCGCCTTTCGAAGACGCTCGAGCGCATCGGCGACTACGCAGAGACGATCGCCCGTGCCGCCGTGCACCTGTCCGTGCCACCACCGGAATCGGTGGTGCGCGACATTGAGATGCTCGGCAAGCATGCCGCCGACATCCTCGAAAGGTCCCTTGCGGCCTACGACAAGAGCAGCGTGGTCGATGCCCGCGAAACCCAGGTCAGGGTTCGTCAGTACGGGAGCACCTTCGACAAGGTCTTCCAGCACCTCGTGACCGCGGGCAACGACAAGCAACACCCCATCGAGGACCTCTTCAGCCTCGAGGCCATCTGCAACCGCCTCGAGCGCATCCTCCACCAGGGCAAGAACATCTGCGAGCAGACGATCTTCGCCATCACGGGGGAACGGAAGGGCGACAAGACCTTCGACATCCTGTTCGTCGACGACACGGGCACCGGACCGAGCCTGCTCGCCGCGAGCTTCTGCAGGCGGGCCTACTCCGACGCGGGCACCTTCCAGTGTGCCGGCTGGGCGAAAGTCGAAGAACCGGACCCCTCCTTCGTGACCTTCGCCGGAGAGAAAGACCTCGACCTCGACGCAGAGGTCCCGCTGCTCTCCGCAGACGTGAAGAACAACGTGGCGGACTTCGACATCGTGATCGACCTCTCCGGCGGAGCCCGGGAGCACATTCGAAAGGTGCCGTTCCACACGACTCTCCTGCGCTGGCCCCTTGAGCACCCGTCGGAGCCCGACGCGGTTCACCGCCAGCTCGTTCACAAACTCGGCGACCTCATGGACATCCTTCTTGGCGAGGACGACGAGTGAAGGAACGCGCCCTTCAGAGCGAATCCAGCGGCGGCCTTGAAGACCGCATCGACGCCGCGTGGATTTGGGACCGAATCGCCCGAGTGGTGATCTTCGCCGGCGGAGTCTCCGCCATCGTATTGATCGTCGCCATCTTCGTCTTCGTGGCCAATGAGGGCCTTGGTTTCGCCCTTTTCGATCTCGACAAGGGGCAGTTCTTCGGCTCCCCGAACTGGCGCCCCACGACCGAGCCAGAGGGCGAGTTTGGAGCCCTGGCGCTCATGGCGGGAACGGCGAGCGTCACCGGCCTCGCCATGTTGATCGCCGTCCCGTTCTCCCTCGGCGCTGCGATCTACATCAGCGAGTTCGCCACCGGGCGAACGCGCGAGATCCTCAAGATCCTGATCGAGCTTCTGGCGGCGATCCCCTCGGTCGTCTGGGGGTTCATTGGTCTGACGATTCTCAACCCGTTGATCATCGACATGTTCAACGTGCCCGTTGGACTGACAGTGCTCAACGCCGGCCTCATCCTGGGCCTGATGGCTGCCCCGATCATGACGACGATCGCGGAGGACGCACTCAAGGCTGTGCCCGAGAGCTACCGCGAAGCCGCAGAAGCCATGGGCGCGTCCCGCTGGCAAGTCATTCGGCAGGTGGTCTTGCCTTCGGCGAAAAACGGCCTCGTGGCCGCCGCCCTCCTCGGCGTGGGCCGGGGCTTCGGCGAAACCATGGCCGTCCTCATGGCGTCGGGCCACGCGGTTCACATGCCAACGAGTCCCTTTGATTCCGTGCGTGCCCTGACCGCGACAATCGCCGCAGAACTCGGCGAAACCGCCCAGGGCTCCGACCATTACCGGGTCCTCTTCACCCTTGGCATCCTGCTCTTCCTCGTGACCTTCGTGATCAACCTGCTCGCGGACATCCTCGTACGTAAGGGGGGCGGCAAACGATCATGAGTCAGCCAACCATCGAAGGATTCGGCGCCACGCCGCTCGACATCCGAAACCGGAGGAACCAGAAGGCCATCCGCCTCGCCTTCGGGGCGATGACGATCATGTTGATCGTGCCCGTGGTGATCATCCTGGCGCTGCTCATCGCCCGCGGGTATCCGGCCCTCTCCTGGGACTTCTTCACCACCCACCCCGTCGACAACATGACGAAGGGCGGGATCCTCCCAGCCCTGGTCGGCACGCTCTGGCTGGTGGGTGTCGCCCTGATAGCGTCGGTGCCCCTGGGGGTAGCCGCGGCGATCTACCTATCGGAGTACGCGTCGGACAACTTCCTGACGCGCCTGATCAACCTCGCGATCATCAACCTCGCGGGGGTGCCCTCGATCGTGCACGCATTGTTCGGTCTGGGCGCGTTCGTGCTCTTCTTCGAGTTCGGAACGAGCATCCTCGCGGCCAGCTTGACCCTGGCCGTCATGACCTTGCCCGTGGTCATCGTTTCGACGCGGGAGACCCTGCAGGCGGTCCCCCAGTCGTTCCGCCTGGCGTGCTGGAGTCTCGGGGCCACGAGGTGGCAGACGATTCGAAAGGTGGTGCTTCCTAACTCGATCAGCGGCATCCTCACCGGCGTCATCCTCGAGGTTTCGCGGACCGTGGGCGAGACGGCGCCGATCATGTTCACGGGCGCCGTGTTCTTCACCCCCCACCTGCCCGTGGGCGTGCTGGACCAGACCATGGCGATGTCACTGCACCTCTACTCGGTGTCCACCCAGGTGACGGACGTTCCAGAAGCTCTCCCGTACGGAGTGGCCCTGTCCCTCATCGGCATGGTGATCGTCCTCAACTCGGCCTCGATCGCCTTCCGCATGCACCTTCGGAGGACGAAGAAATGGTAGCTAGCACCGTGAGAACCAAGCTCGAGGTCGAAGACCTCGAGATCCGCTACGGGGACCACGTCGCCCTCAAGGGCGCGACGTTCGACGTGCGCGAGAACGAGATCTTCGGGATCATCGGACCCGCCAACAGCGGCAAGACGTCCTTCGTTCGCTCGATCAACCGCATGGACGAGATGACCCCGGGCATGGAGGTGTCGGGCTCCCTCAAGTTCAACGGCAAGGACACCAGCACCTGGCGCAACCTCTACGCCCTCAGGAGCCGCATTGGCGTCGTCTTCCCACTGCCCGTGGGATTGCCCATGTCGATCTACGAGAACGTCGCGTTCGCCGCCCGCCTGCGCGGGCTGCGCAGCAAGGCGGCCCTCGACGAAGTGGTCGAACGTTGCCTCACGCGGGCGGCCCTTTGGGACGAAGTCAAAGACCGCCTCGACTCCCTTGGCAGCCTCCTTTCGGGCGGGCAGCAGCAGCGCCTGACCATTGCACGCGCCCTGTCACAGGATCCTGAGCTCTTGCTCCTCGACGAGTTCTCGATCGCCGTGGACCCCGTGACAACCATGCGCATCGAGGACGTCCTCAAAGAGCTCAAGAAGGAAATGACCATCGTCCTCGTGACGAACCTGGTCCAGCAAGCGCGCCGCCTTGCGGACCGCACGGCCTTCTTCCTGCAAGGCGAAGTGGTCGAAGTTGGGAATACGAAAGAGCTCTTCTCCGGAGGCGCTGTGGATGAACGAACCACCCACTACATTGAGGGACGTTTTGGCTGATACCTTGAAACACCAACCACCGACGCCCAGCCCGGAAAGGAGCAAAGCACCGGCCCCCTTCAAGGCGAAGGACCCGGCTGCGTCAGATTCCGTTCAGCCGGAGGCTCGTTCTGGTGTCGCCCCATCGGCGCCCCCAGGAGGCCTCGGATTGGGCACGGATCCCAAGGGTGGGTCCAACATCACCAAGGGGGACCAGGGTGCTCCCGAGGGTGTCCCTCTGTCCGGCTCGGAACCCGCAAGCCCCGCGATCCGCACCCGGGACCTGAACCTCTGGTACGGCGATTTCCAGGCCCTTTTCGATGTGGACATCGACGTGCGCCAAGGCAAGGTCACGTCGCTGATCGGCCCCTCGGGTTGCGGCAAGTCAACGCTCCTGCGATCGATCAATCGCATCAATGAGCGACTGGGCTACGTGCGCACCGCAGGCACGATCGAGGTCATGGGCCACGATGTCCTGGCGGACGACGTGGAGCTCACTCCCCTTCGCCGCGCCGTGGGCATGGTCTTCCAGCGCCCCAATCCCTTGCCCCTTTCTATCCGGGACAACGCGCTGTTTGCCTATCGCCTACACCGGGGCGGAAAGGGCCCCGCTGCGGAAGAAGACGCGGTCATGGAGAAGGCGCTCCAAGAGGTGCTGCTCTGGGACCAGGTCAAGGACCGGCTGAATCAGAGGGCCACGGAGCTGTCCCTTGAGGAGCAGCAGAAGCTCTGCATCGCCCGGCTCCTGCCCGTGCAGCCCAGCGTCCTCCTGATGGACGAGCCCTGCTCGGCCCTCGACCCGAAGGCCACCCACGCCGTCGAAGAACTGCTCTGGAAGCTGCGGGGCGAGTACTCAATCCTGATCGTGACCCACAACATGGCCCAGGCCCGTCGCGCCAGCGACGAGTGCGTATTCATGCTGATGGGCAAGGTCGTCGAGCACTCCTCCACCGGAGACATGTTCGTCACGCCCAAGAGCCAGCAGACCGCGGACTACATCGAAGGCCGCTACGGTTGATGCCGGAAACGGGGCTCCGCCCGGGCTGAGCCTCAAAAAACCAGGTCCTTGATACGCTAGGAGGAGGTGCGGCCCTGTGGGTCGCACCTCCTCCTTAATCATTCAACCCAAGGAACCTGCATGCTGCGATCGCTCCAGTCCAAGCACCACATGACCAAGTCGCCGGTCACCCTCAAACCGGAGACGAGCATATTCGACGCCATCCAGGCGCTTTTGGACCGGAGCATCTCCGGCGCCACAGTGATCGACGACGACGGGATGGTGGTCGGGGTGATCTCGGAAATGGACTGTCTCAAGGCCATCCTCGCCGGCACCTACCACGGCGAAGTGGGCGGCACGGTCGGCGACATCATGACCAAGGAAGTGGAGACCATCGACGAAGGCACCAACGTGCTGGAGGTAGCTGAGAAGCTGATCGCTGGCCACCGCCGGCGCTTCCCCGTGGTCAAGAACGGTAAATTCGTCGGCCAATTCAGCTGCCGGAGCATCCTCCGCGCCGTCATCGAGTTCGCGGGCGGGCCCGAGGAAGGAAACGGGTCCTGACCCCGGCATGGCCAGGGCGAAGCGTGGACTCCCCGGCCGAGGTCGCTGATTGGGTCGCTGATTGAGTCTGGAGAGTGGCCGGGGCCTCCCCAGGCGGCTCCCAGCCCCAAGATTCCTCCGATGAACTTGGCGAATCGTCCTGTGGTTTCCGCCTGACCTCTTTGGAGGGCTGCCATCGCGGTAGCCCCTCCCAAGAGCCCCAGGATCCACGACGATGACGAAGAACACGGAACAAGCGACGACACCAAGCCAGGCCTGCCTCGACCAGGAAGAAGTGGTGGGCCTGCCCCTGGAGAAGGTGACCGCCATCGTGGGGGCGTGCCACGCACGCCTGGGGCGCCCCCTGGCTCCCCACGACCTGGAGGAAGCCACCCAAGAGGTGCGGGTGACCGGCTGGATGAAGCAGGGTGACTTCCGCGGGGAGTCCTCGGCCGAGACGTGGCTCTACGGCATCGCGCGGCTCTGCATCCTCCGCCAGCTCAGCAAGACGCGCAAGATCTCATCCAGGGAGGTGGCCATCACCCCCACGACCCGCCAACCGACCGACCCAGGGATCGGTCCTGGCTCGCGCTTCGACACCGGCCTGCAAGTCGCTGTGCGGCGCTGCCTGAGCCAGGATGGCGACACGATGGAGTCCATCGTGAGGGCCCACGACGTGGACGGAGCGACGTTCCGCGAGATTGCAGCCGACCTCGGCATGAGCGAGCCGGCGGTCAAATCGAGGTACCACCGAAGCCTCCCTGATCTCCGCAGGCGCCTTCAGAAGTTCTGGCTGGACGCCATCCGGTAGTCCACACGCCACCTCCCCCCCTCGGCCCGATCGAAGCGAGCCCCCAAGAGCGACAGTCCCACACAGGGAAGTCGCTCTTCGACTTAGGGGAAGTTCGCGGACGGCCCCTGAACCGATTCCTCCGCTGAAGCGACTTGTAAGACGCCCAATTGTGGAGATGGGTGATCGAGGGATTTGTTCTAGCGCCAAGTCAGGATAGCCTTCCTTCCCCCGTCGGGATCACGGTGCGCTTCCAATTTGGGGCCCATTTGAGCCCCCTTAAGGAACCCGGGTTGTGTCAGAGGTGACGAAGTCCGCGCCCCGTTTCGACTTTTCACAAAAACCCTGACGAGTCCAAACGCTCCCCCCGCCCAGAACAGGTGGAGCCGAAGCGCTCCCCCAAGGATGCAAACTATCGTGACCCCGACCGACCCCACAGAACAAGCGTTCATGGCAACGCTCGCACGCGCCAAGAGTGGCAGCGTGGATGCCCGGAACGATCTGTTCCGGCAGTTCTATCCCCAGGTCAGGAGCATGGTCCACAGGAGTCTCGCCACCGATCTCAGGAACAGCCGGCCCTGGCTGACAGCGCGCTTCAGCACGGGTGACGTCGTCCAAGAAGTCTTCCAGAGCGTGATCACTGACCTCGAGGCCTTCCAAGGCCAGACCGAGCGGGCCTTCGCGGGCTATCTCTCCATGGTGATCCGCAACCGGATCATCGACGCGATCCGCTTCCACGAAGCCGACCGCCGCGATGGCCGCCTCAGCGCTCCGGCCCCCGAGGACGGCGAGCACGAGTCTGGGCTCGATCACCCCTCGGTCAACGCCGCGGCCAGCGAGGAGCGCGAACTCCTGCAGAAGGCCCTTGTCGAGTTCCCGGAGCAGGAGCGCCTTCTCCTGCGCGCCCGCTTCGAGGGCGCCGCGAGCTTCAAGGACCTCGCCGAGCAGCTCGGCTACCCCTCCGAATCCACCGCCCGACGCGCCTACTTCTCAGCCCAGGCACGTCTCGCTGTTCGCCTCTATCGCTTGAAAGAGGAGGCCGGTCAATGAGCTCCGGTGATACCGCCCTCTCGGACCTTGTCGCCCAGTGCCTCGCCCTCATCGAGGACGGCGTCGAGACGGTCCCCTTCGATGAGATCTGCGCCGAGCACCCCCACCTCGAGAATGAGGTGAAGGAGAGCGTGCGCATGGCGACGCAGCTCCCCGAGATGCACCTCTCGGGGCCCGGCGTCGACGGACGCATCCGTTCCGTGATCGGGGACCGCTACATGGTCCGCGAGCGCGTCGGCTCCGGCGCCATGGGCGTCGTTTACGCCGCTACGGACATGGACCTTGGGCGCGAGGTCGCCCTCAAGGTCATGCAGACGGGCATCGTGCAGCACGCGACGGCCCTCGCCCGCTTCGAGCGCGAGGCTTCGGCCCTCGCCGCCGTGCAGCACGAGGCCATCGTCACGATCTACGACCGCGGCATCACCGAGGACGGCATGTCCTTCCTCGTGATGGAGCTCGTCGAAGGCGTGCCGTGCTCCGACATCCTCGAGCTGGCCCGGGCCCGCGAAGTCTTCGACGACGACTCCTCTTGGCTCACGAAGCAGTGCGGCATCACCGGGCTCACCGAGGCCAGCTTCCTACGTCAAGTCATGCGCTGGACCGCCGAGGTCGCGAGCGGCCTCGCCGCCGCCCACGCCGCCGGCGTCGTGCACCGCGACGTCAAGCCCTCGAACATCATCATTCGCCCTGACGGTCGGGCGGTCCTGCTCGACTTCGGCATCGCCGCCAAGGAAGACCAAGACAAGCTGACCCAGACCGGCGCCACCGTCGGCACCCCCGCCTACATGGCCCCCGAGGCATTGATGGGCAAGCCCGAAGCCATGCCGTCCCAGGACGTCTACGGCCTCGCCGCAACCCTCTATCACTTCCTCACCCTCGAGGCCCCCTACCGCGGCGGCGCCCACGAGGTCCTCTCGGCCATCGCCACCCGCGAGCCCATCCCGGCCGTCAAAGTCCGCCCCGGTCTCCCCCGCGACGCCCAAGCGATCCTCGACCACGGCCTCGCCCGCGACCCCGCTTCCCGCTACGCCTCCCTGGGCGCCATGGAAAGCGACATCCGCGCCCTCCTCGACTACCGCCCCGTCAGCGTCCGCCCCACCGGAACCGCCACCCGCGTCTGGCGCCGCGTGAAGCGCTCACGCATGGCGATGGGAGCCGTCTTCGCTACGGCTGCTGGTATCTTGGTTCTCGCGGCCTACCAATGGACCGCGACGGACCGCGCGACGCGGGACGGGAAATGGGGATTGGCGTGGGCACATGTCCCCGCGAACCTCGGCTTCGTTGGCCTCGCGAATCGAACGTTCGCCGACAAGGACGCGCAGGCAGAGGTCCGTGAAACACTGGATGCGCTCGTGTCTACACGGCGCAAGCAGATCATGGCGAGGGCTGTACGGGCTGCCTTCCGCGTCGACAACGGGAACCCAATGGGTGCCGTCGAAGACATGCGCCGGATTGCCGAGCTCTCAGGCTCACCATTCGCGAAGGCCCTCGCAGATAGCTTCGAACCAGCTTCCATCACGCCAGAGACCCCATCAGGAATTCAGTTCGATGCGCTCCCGGAGCCGCAGACCGCAGACGATCTTTATCTCTACGCCTACCAGCTCATGCGTGAGCTGAAGTTCAAGGAGGCAACTTCGGTCCTTGCACGCAAGGAACTAGATGGCCATCGTCACGCGCTCGAGCTAAAGCTGGTGATGGATCTCGAGAAGATCCCCGCCCTGGCGAAGGACTGGCAGTCAGGACGTGAGGGACTCGAGGAGGCTGTACTGGCACTTGAGGACGCTGCGCGCAGCATGATGCACTCGGACGGATTTGCCGGCGCAACCGCGTTGCACGCCATTGCCTCCGCCCGCCTCTTGAGCGGCGACTACCTCGGGTCGTTGATCATTGCCGATGAAGCCCTAGCTCACGCGCCCCACTCCCATGTCGTCATGAAGAACGGTGGTCTGGCAGCGTCCCGTCTAAGGGATTTCGATCGTGCCCGCGCGTACTTCGAGTCGGCTCTGATGATCACTCCGAACTATGCGCTTCTGAGGGAACGGTATGCCGACTCAGAGTCAGGTGCTGGGCGATTCGACCGCGCCCAGGAGATCCTCGGCCCACTGGATCCGGCTGGCACGGCTAAGAGCCAAGAACGCCACCTATATGCACAGATCATGGTTGAGACCGAGCGAGCTCTCGCTTCGCTTCGGACAGCACCCGAAGATGCGAAAGCGATCGCCCAGGAGGCCCTCGCACGCTGCGATGGTTTTCCTGAATCGTCTGCGCGCCGGCGTCGTTCCGAGCGCCGCCTCAATGCGATCTTGGGCAGTGAACCACAAGCACTCTTCAAACTGGTCATGATCGACCTCTGCCGCGACCCAACGGCCATGCGCTTGGCTCGTCAAGCACTCTTGCTGGCGCCCGATGAGGAGCTAGACCAAGAGAGTCAAGGGCTCATGCTCGAGTGGATGCGCCGCCTCTCAATCGTTCGCTTTTCCAAGGCGGGCCGTTAGTCCCCCAAGTTCAGTGGGATTCGATGTGCACCATGTGCAGCATCGCTCTCAGCTCAGATCACCTCAGATTTTCTCGCACCAAAGTCGGTGCAGCTTCGCACTTCGCTACCAGTCCAATGAATCGAAACCTATCGTCGCGTCAATCCCTCGCATTGGCTACCGCCGTACTAACGTCCGTCGTCTCCACCACTGCCTCGGCACAAGGAGGATTCAACACTGAATCAGAACGCAGGGGAATGGCCTCCGTTTGGGCAGCCGGAGTGGTGGTCAAGAACATCGTCGGCAGTAACCAGTCTCACCCTCGCGTGCGGATCAAGCCCTTCAAGGACCAGGTTTCGACCTCGGGAAACCTCACGGCCCCGATCGCATACCCAGTGAACATCCCTGTAGGCACTCCTCAGTACGGCCTCAACTCACTGTACGTAGACTACCCAGACCTTGCGATCGATGCGCTCAGCACTGGCAACGGTGTGATTCCATCGCCAGACGCGAATGGCATCCCGGTGGTTTCGGGATGGATGGCAATCACCGCCTCCGTCGCCAACGACGCAACAACCCTCCCAAGCGGCAGCCACTTCGCGAATGGCCTCGCCCAACGGGGAGGGCCCGGGTCAGAGATGGTCAGCTACTACATGAGCGGTAGCACGGGCATCAACTCGGAACTGACGGGGACCCAGACGATGGAGATGAACGCAGATCACATGGGTGTTGACCCGACAGACCCTGGACTTGATCAAGACATCATCGCGTTCGACTATGGACTCGGCCTCTACACCCAAGGCTTGAACCGTCCAGGCAGCCCGCTCTTCCCCAACAACGACCGCGTCTATTTCTCCGTCACGAAGGGCTTCGCTGACGACTTCGCGACGAACCACCCGGGCGAGACCTTCGCGAAGATGTCGGATAGTGTCGGCAACTTGACCCTCAACGTTGTCCCCCACGCTGCTGACATCTACATGATGACGTGGAACGACAACACGAACACCTGGAACGACATCACGGTCTATGCCACCGCTGCGATGCTCGGTTTCGGTGTGAACGGAGATCTCGATGCCCTGGACGTGGATTCCAGGATTGACACCGTCGTTTACTCCGGTACGGCGGCGAGCATCGTTGAGTCCGCGGCGCTCGAGAGCCAGCTCACAATCATTGATTTTGATGGCGTGAACTGGACCGAGTACATCGTGCAATCAAGCGCGAACCTCAACAAGTCGCCACTTGTCCTTCGCGATGGCCCCGTGGCATCACCACAGCCCGTCGTCAAGTACATCGGCGGCGGCGACCTCGATGGCGGAACCGAGAACGAAATCGACTCGGTCTGCACCACTGACCCCCACGTTGCGACGGACGATTCTTACGACCTCGGCATTCCGCGCGGGCACAACGCCGTGTACGGCAACCCGATGGGAATGAGCATGGTCCGGACACAGGACTATACGGGACCTAAGAGGCTCGCTCTCGGAACTGAGCAATGGTGCGTCAACGTGACTGGATGGGGTGATCTCGCCCCGCACAACAGCTCGCTCTACCTCGTCCGCTACGACGGAACGGGAGATCTTGCTCAGTCGATTGCCGACCTTGCTTTGCTCACTGATTGGCAAGTCGTGAAGTCGCGTTCCAGGAACCTCCAGCGCGACAGCGTCAGGTTCACTTACCTCCACCCCGATACCGGAATCGGTAGCCAGGAGCAAGTGCGGCTCGCGGTCGTCCAGATCCACGGAACGACGGGACAGCGGACTGCGACGATGGTGTCCACATTCATCGAGTGATCGACTAGTGCTGCGTAGACAGCGGCACAAATCCACCACCTGATAGAGAAGGGCTGGGCGCTGACAAGCGCCTAGCCCTTCTCCTTTTGGAGGTCTAGCGTCCCCCTCCACCGGTCGCCGGGGGGGGCGGCAGGAAAGCCCGAGGCATGGAACCTATGCCGCTGAGCTCGCTCGAATCCGAGGTTTGCTTGTCCCTTCGCACGTTTGTCCGCGGTAGTAACCCTACGGACGTCCTGATCCCGGACCGGTGAGGCAATGACATGAGACGATACGTGCGGAATGCGGCTTTGGGGCTCCTGTTAGGCGGCGTGGGTGCGTGTGAGTCGCCCTCGTTTTTCCGGGAGCAGGAGATCACCCTGAGCCCGCTCGAGGCCGGTCCGTTGAGCGCGGCCCCGTCCCGTTCCGGCCGCATCCACTCCCCGACGGCGGCAAGGATGGCCACGCGGCAAGGGGTCGGCCGTGCGGCCCGCGCGCAGCGGGGGCAGGAGCCGAAGGTGATGATCTTCGACGTGCGGGACCTTTTGGCCGTCACCCCGAACTTCGTGGCGCCTGAGATGGACGTGTTCGGGAGCGGGGGCGGGCCGGAGCTCCCGGAGCCCCCCCTTGGGCAGGCGTTCATCGATGAGGGAACGCTCCTCGATGCTCTCCGCGCGGCGTTGCCTTCGGACCTCCTCAGCGAAGACGCCACCATGACGATCACCGGTGGGCGGCTGATCGTCACGAATCCGAGCAAATAGCAGGCCGGCAACTCGGGCATTAGCTGGCCGTTGCCACGGACCTCGGCGGTGACCGCGATCGTCACCGCAGGAGCACGGTCGAGACCTGTGGGCTCCCCTCCCGAAGCTCTACCGCCCCGTGCCGCGTGGCGGCACCGGGCGCTTCGTACTCGACCGTGTAGCTCCCGCGCGGGAAGGGTCCCAGCATGGGGCCACGTGGGTCGTCGCGGCTGGGGCGCGCCTCGAAGAGTCGACGGAAGTCGTAGAGCCCCGTCCAGCGCCGGCCGTGGTCGTCGATGACGGCGACATGGCCCTTCGTTTCGTCGATCCAATCCGTACCGCCGTCGAGCTCGATCCAGTGGTCCCCCGCGATCACGAGATCCACCGCTCGGTCGGTCCCCACATCCACGGACACGGAACTGGAGACTCCACTCTGGTGCGTGGCCGTCACCCATACCGGACCGGGGGAGAACCCCGGGGACGTGGCCTTCCCCTTGCTGGTGGTGCGAGTGTTCGTCGACGGGTTGACGCAATGACCCTCCACGTCGTGGAAGAAGAGACTCGCGCCGGACACGGGGCGCCCCCCTTGCCCAGTCACCGAGATCTCGAAGGACACGCCGTCGACGATGACCAGGGGTGGAGCCTGCACGGCCTCGGTCCCCTCGATCCCCACGACCTCCGTCCTCGCGGTGCTGCGCTTCTGCCCTTTCGCGTCGGGGCGGCTCCCGTGGGCGACAACGACGTAGGCCCCAGGCAAGAGCAAGCCGAATTCATAGCGGCCGTCCTCGCCCGACGTGGCCGAGCCGCCGCCGAGAGTCGGCTTGGGCAAATGGGGCGCGGCGCCCACCGCGCGAAGCTCGAGCATGACTCCTTTGATCGGCTGCCCCTGCGCGTCCACCACGCGGCCACCTACGCGTCCCCCCCGCAGGTCGATCTTCACCTCCCTGCGTTCACCCGCTGCGAGATGGAAGAAACGCCGCTGGCCCCGGCTCGAAGCACCGGTCGCGTTGACGTGCGTGATCCACTCCCCTGGCGTCGGCAGATCCACTTCAAAGTGCCCCTCCTTGTTCGCACGGGACACCATCTTCTCCGTCGGCCGCGCCGCCGGATACCACTGCATCAGACCGCCGATCGGATTGCCTTCATGGAGGAGCACACCGTGCACATGGGGCGCGTCCACGGAAACGAGCCCCAGGATCACTTCCTCCGTCTCCCCGTCGACGAGGGTGAACTCCGCTTGCTTCAGCTGCGCCATGACGCTGGCCACGTCGGCCGGCTCCCCCGCATCCAATAGCTCCTGGTCCGAAGGGTAGGTCGCTGACCGCCACTGTCCGGGGTTCAGCCTTGCCAACTCAAAGCGCCCGCCCTCCCCGGTGACGACCTTTCGATACTCCCCGAGGCCCATGCTCGAGACCTGCACTTCGCGCCCCACGATCGGCTGCTGATCTCTCCCATAGACCACGCCCGTCACTGTCGCGCCGACGCGAAGGCGCATCGTGATTTCCTTCCCGTCAGCGAGGACTGCCGGTTCCAATACGTACTCGTCGCTATCCGCAAAGCCCTCCGCCCGCGCGCAGAGGACCGCTCCCCCTAGCGATTCCATTTCGAATCGAAAGAGCCCCTCCTCACCGGTCTGTGTGTTCGGTCGCTTCGGATTCGCCGCGAAGCGCGTGGCCATGGCGACCTGGGAATGCGTGCCCTCAAAGACCGTCGCACCGGCCACTGGCCGACCGTTCGGATCGATGACCCGCCCCACGATGACTATGCCCTCGGCCCCCGTGGCTTCGGGCACCGAAGCGGCAGGCTCCTTTGGCTCCGCGGCAAGGTCTCCGGCCTCCACACGCTCCCCATCGCCAACGGGCAACGGGGCCTCCCCATCGAGGGGCCCACCGCCGCCCGCAGTGCCCTTGGCCAGTTCCGTGGAGCCCGCAACGTCAAGCGGCGGCGACACCGCCCCACCGCTACCCACGTCGAAGACCTGAAAACCGGTCCAGAGAATGAGGACGAGCCCCACGAGCGATATGCCGAGCTTCCACATGAAGGCCGCTCCCGCGGTCAGAAGAGTTGGAGTGATCACGCCACCGCTTGGGGGCGCCAAAAGTGACACGGCCGGAATCCAGGCCGCACGTCCGCCGGGCCATCCGCCTGCCCCGTCGTCGAGCCGATCCCGGAGCAAGCGCACGCCGCGCGCGATCCGAGTTCGAACCGTCGAGGCAGGGACAGCGCTGCGCCGGGAGATCTCCGCGGCCGTTAGCCCCTCGAAGAAGTGCAGCAGCACCGTCTGCCGCTCCGGCTCCCCCAGGCTCAGCACCGCCCCCACCAGGAGCCGCTGCGCCTCGGCCCGCTCAGCCATTTCATCCGCCGAGGGCAGCCCTTCCCCCATGGAACCGTCGCCGGTCAATGTCAGGGCCACGCTGCGCTCCCGTGCGGCGGCCGCATCCCGCCGCTCCACCTTGCGCAGATGAACGCTACGAAGAGCCGACCAAAGCCAGCCCCGCGGCGACTCCAACCCGGCCGGCGGCCGCCGCGACGCCCGAAGCCACACCTCCTGCACCGCGTCATCCGCCCCCGCCTCGCCCACGAGCCGACACGCAAGCTCCCGAAGCCACCCCGCGTGGCTCAAAAGCTCATTCACCCTGGTACTCGCCTCCGGCATCACCCCCATGGATACCGCCGCCCCCAAAAACGTCGAGCGCCATCCGAAAATCTTCGGGCAGGGCGTATGCCTGGCAGCCCCACGGGAATGGACACGAGACGGCACAGGCCAGCGCGCCGCTGCGGTGCAACGGCGCAGCCGCCGTGCTGGCGCGAAGGCGGATGCCCGCTAGCGCGTGGCGCCTGGAGTTGACCGGGAGAGCAGGCCGAGGGGATTCGGACCATCCCCTAGACTCCACCCATGCTCCCGATCCTCATCGCGCTCTGCCTTCTCCCGCCCGCAGCCGCTCCGCAGAAGGACGCGCCCTCCGATCCACTCGACTTCTCCCAGGTCCCAGCAGGTGGGATCCAGCTCATTGGGAAGGACACGCACCGGATGGTCCCCGAGGCAGACGGCCCTGGCCGTTGGAGATTTGAAGACGGCGTACTGACCGCTTCACCCGCATGGGACAGCGTCGTGACGCCCGAACCCTACGGCGACTTCTCCATGCACCTTGAGTTCAAAGTCAACAAGGCGTCGAACGACGAGCGCGAGAAGAACGGCAACTCCGGCGTCTACATCCAGCAGCGCTACGAGCTCCAGATCCTCGACTCGTTCGGCGTGGCCACGGGCGACTATCAGGCATGGGACTGCGGTTCCCTCTACCGTCTCAAGAAGCCCGATCGACTCGCCTCCGAGCCGGCCGGCGTTTGGCAGAGCTACGACATCCTCTTCCGCGCCGCGCGCTTCACTGGGGACCGGAAGACCGAGAACGCCCGGATCACGGTCTTCCAGAACGGCAAACTGATCCATGACGACGTGTCCCTGGCCCGCAAGACCGGCGCGGGCAAACCGGAGGGACCGAGCCCGCTCCCGATCAAACTGCAGGGTCACCACAACGAAGTGCAGTTCCGGAACGCGTGGATCCAGTCCTTGGATCTCGCCGCCATGCCCTCCGTCCCCGCAGACGATCCCCGGCGCGCGCCCAAGACCCTCCCCCGCCCCGGCAAGGTCTTCACCCTCAACGGCCTCACCGCTTTCGTGATCGAACCCACCGCCGAGACCCGCAGAAGCGGCCCCATGCCCTGGGTCTGGTACGCCCCGGTGCGGCCACGCACACCCGGCCCTGAAGAGGCGTGGATGATCGATCGCCTACTGGCCAAGGGCATCGCCATCGCCGGCATCGACATCGGCGAGTCCTACGGCAGCCCCGAGGGCCGAGAACACTACGACGCCCTCTACGCGTACCTCACCAAGGCGCGCGGATTCGCCCAACGCCCGGTCCTCCTGGCCCGCAGCCGCGGCGGCCTGATGCTTTACGGCTGGGCCACTCTGCATCCCGAATGCGTCGCCGGAGTCGCCGGTATCTACCCGGTCTGCGACATCGCCAGCTACCCCGGCGTCGAGAGAGCGGCGCCCGCCTACGGGCTAAGCGCCGCCGAACTCAAAGCCCAGCTCCCGGTGCACAATCCCATCGAACGCCTCGACGCCCTCGCGGCAGCCCGCGTCCCGATCCTCCACATCCACGGGGACAGCGATACGGTCGTTCCCCTCGACGCGAATTCCGCGGCGCTCAAGACACGATACTCCGCGCTTGGCGGTCCGGTCGAGGTCTCCGTCCTGGCAGGCCGCGGCCACGACATGTGGAGCGGATGGTTCCAGTCGGAGGCGATCACGAACTTCATGGTCGAGCGGGCCCACGCGGGCGCATCGAGGGAGCGTCCCGTCAAGGTCTACATCCTCGCCGGCCAGTCGAACATGGTCGGCATCGGCCAGGTCAACGGCCCAAGCACCCGCTGGGGAGCCGAGTTCCTGGACCCCGTGGTCTCGGTCTACCCCGGCGCTTACTCCGAGGACGCCAACTACGGAGCGATGATACCGCTCCAAACCCAAGAGCTCCCCGCCTTCGGCGGCGTCCGGCCCACACCATTCCCGGGCGGAGGGACGCAGGTCGTGCGGGGCTCCATCAAGCTCGACCAAGCCGGCACCTACGAACTCAACCCGGGCTACGCCGAGTCCACCTATAACGTCATGTCCGTCCAAGGCGTCGAGGTCCACCGCCGCGAGGTGGGCGAGACGCCGATTCGCACGCCCTTCCGGTTCGAAGCCGGCGAGACCTACCCCTTCGAGATCACCTTCTTCACGGAGGCCGCCGATGGCCTCGGATGGATCTCCCGCAGCGACGTTCCCGGCACCCTCACGACGATCGCCAAGACCGAAGGGCGATACCCCCACCTGCTCGATGACGAAGGCCAGTGGTCCGTGCGCGACGACGTTCACTACAAGGGGCTCATCACCGCCACCGCGGACCATGCCCTCACCGTCGGCTGCGGCGCGGGTGCGAACTCCATTGGCCCTGAACTCGAGTTCGGACACGTCATGGGCGACCATCACGAAGGGCCCGTCCTGATCCTGAAGACCTCCCAAGGCAACCGAAGCCTCGGGTGGGACTTCCTCCCCCCCGGGAGCGAGCGCTTCACCCATGGCGGCCGTACCTACGCCGGCTACGGAGACAAGATCCCCTCCTGGACCGCAGAGGACCCCGGCAAGGAAGTCGATTGGTACGCCGGCAAGCAGTACGACGACTGCTTTGGCGCCGCCCACGAAATCCTCGACCACTTCCAGGACCACTTCCCCCAGTACGCGGGCCGGGGCTACGAGATCGCCGGCTTCGCCTGGTGGCAGGGCCACAAGGACGGCGACCCCGCCCTCGCCGCCCGCTACGAGCAGAACCTCGTCCACCTCATCCGAACCCTCCGCACCGAGTTCAAGGCCCCGCGCGCCCCCTTCGCCATCGCCACCATCGGTTTTCACGGCTGGGACATGACCGGCAACCACCTCGCCGTGGCGGAAGCCCAGCTGGCCGTCAGCGGCGACACCGCCAGATACCCCGACTTCAATGGCAACGTCCTGACCGTCGAGACCCGCGACTTCTGGAAGCCCGCCTCCGCGTCCCCCCGCAACCAAGACTTCCACTACAACGGCAACGCCGAGACCTACCTCCAGGTGGGAGGCGCACTGGCCCGTGCCCTCATCCAACTCGGAGCACCGGCGAACAAGAAGTAGACCCGCCGACACCCGCTCTGCGGCGGCAGCAGGAACAACGTGGAGGTGCTCCCGATCCGGAT
Organism: uncultured bacterium; assembly: GCA_913058555.1. Lineage (GTDB taxonomy): Bacteria > Planctomycetota > UBA1135 > UBA1135 > Saltatorellus. The sequence goes on along the minus strand of CAJXRJ010000023.1, from coordinate 4,576 downwards.
TCAGGCGCCGCCGCGCGCCCTCATCCCACCAAGGGCGGGCGAACGACAGGTGCCCCGGCGCGCGGCGTTTTCACCACCTTGCCGACGAAGCTTGACGTCATGGCGCGCAGCAGCGCGCTGTAGTTGAGCTGGAAGGTCATCTCTGCCCCGACGGGGAGATGGCTCGTCCCAAGGTTGGCGACGAGGTGGTCGCTGCTGGCGCCGAGGAGCTCCGTGCCTTCGGGCAGGTAGAGGCCCTCCGGATCGATGTCCTGACGTCCCACCGCAAAGATCGTCTGGCGGATCCGGCCCTGATCCTTGGGACGCGACGAGTCACCAAACGCCGATTGCGCGATGTCGCCCCACGGAAGCGTTGGCTTTTGCTTCGCCTCGATCACCTCGGCGACAAGCGTGATCGCGTCCGTGTGCAGCCCCTCGATCGGCTGCCGCGTGAGCGGCTCGCACCCGAGGAGAATCGCTTCCCCCAAACGGAGATCATTGACCCGTCCGACGTGCGTCGTCCCGAGCGCCCATTCCAGGTTCGCCGAGTTGCCCCCAGAGACCGTGGGGATCTCAATCCCGAGGCGATCCTCCAGGGACTCCGCCAGGGCAGAGAGCTCCCCCATGTTCTCCGGGCTGGGCACGACTCCGCTTCGGCAAGCGAGGTTAGTGCCGATTCCCATAAGCACGATGTTCGGCAGTCGCAGCGTGCCAAGAATCGCGTGCTCGAGATCGCGCGGCAGGATGCCCTCCCGAAGGTCCCCCAGTTCGACCATGAGCACGACTCCGTGGGTCTTCCTCGCCTCCTTCGCCACGGACGAGAGCTTGCCGAGAACATCGAGCTCCGTGTTGAAGCTGACGTCCGCGTGGGCGACGACCCGCTCTGCCTGGCTCAGCATCGGAGATCGAATGAGTGCCATCGAGGCCATCACGCCCGCGCGCCGCATGGCTTCGATGTTCTCGATACGCGAGTCAGCGAGCCCCTTCACTCCCCCGCGCAGCATGGCGCAGGCGATTTCAGGGGAGCCGAGGCTCGCCTTCGTGACGCCTGTGACCGAGATACCCCGAAGCGCCAGTCGCTCGACGAGGGTTCGGGCGTTGTGCTGAATCTTGTCGAGATCGATCTCCAAGCGCGGCGCGCTCATCGCGCTCCGGTTACGAGCTTCGTCCGCAGCTCCGGGAAGGCCCCAAGGACCATCTCGACCAACCGCTCAGGCGACTTCGTGAGCGCGTCGGTGGCGGGAATACCGAACTCGCATTCGTATAGAGCAATGGCCGTGTCGACGTCGTCGCCAGTCATGTGCTCGTGGTTGATCGTGACGCCGATCACCTTGGTGTCCGCGAAGGTCTCGATCAGCTTGATCTCGCTGGCCAGGGTCGGCATCGCCAGCCCCGGAAAGTCGCAGCGGTGCGAGCGGCCCGGCGCGTGCTGAAGCACGACCCCCCCAGGACAGCTTCCCCGAAGGATGAACGACGATGTCGAATAGGCCGGATGGCTGAGCGCGCCCTGCCCCTCGACGATGATCACGTCGGGGTCCTCTCCCTCAAACGCCTCGAGGATGGTCGCCTCAAGCTCCCCCGCACAAAACTGCGATGGAACGGCGTCGAGCGCCAGGCCGTAGCGGGCGCCTTGCATGAGCCCCGTCTGGCCGGTCCCGACCATGACCGCTTTGATGCCGCGGGCGCCAAGGGCCTGTGCAAGCACGTTGGCGGTCGTGCGTTTACCGATGGCGCAGTCCGTCCCGAGCACGGCGATCCGTGGACACGTGACCTCCGCGAGGCGACCCGTGAAGATCCGAAGGTCCTTCTGGGGGCGCGGCCGGCGGACGTCGAGGATCTGCACCCTCGCCGCGGCGGCCGCTGCAACAAACTCGGGGTCGTCGTTCAGGAACTCATGGAGCCCGTTCACCACGTTCATGCCGAGCCCCATGGCCCGAAGCACGATAGCGCGCTCCTTGGACGACAGCATGCCGCTCGCCGGCGCGATCCCAAAGACGAAGTAGTCGGGCAGGGTACCGGCGAGCTCCAGCCCATGGGCCAGGTCGCGGCAGATGGGGATGCCGTTGGGCTCCCCATCGAGCACCTCTCCGGCATCGAGCCCAGCCTGCTGGCCGTCGATCACCGAGAGGATCTCGTACTTCTCCGAATGGCGGACAAGCCCATTGGCGGTCTTGCCGTCAATGGCGGCAAAGTGGCCTTCGCAATAGACAATTGCGGTAGCGCTCCGCGCGTCATTCGACGCGGATAGCGGTGATGCGGACATAGTCGCTCCTCGAAATGGCTCAGAGGAGGCGACCGGATCGTGACGACCGAGAGTGGTCGAATGTCAACGCGAGGTCCCCGCTAAGTTGTGTTTGAGCCACCAGCCTACCATGCGAGGATCAACCGCCCCCCCCGCCGCGTAACCGCCTTCGCCTTTCTTTGCGGGGTGGCCCCACCACGGGAGCGTAGGGGCCTTTGCCATCCCCCACTTCACCGGTAACTTCCGATCCTCGCGTCGCGACCTGGGCGTCCATGGCGGTCGCCGAATGGGCTTCCCTAGGGGACGCCGAGCCCCCGCGTTTCGGACAGACGGAGGCCAAGGGCAAGCTCGGGCCTGGGCGCTCGCACCGACGGCTTCCGGCGGCCGAGGCCGCTCCCGCGACTCCCGGCGCCTCACCGTTTCCGGCGTGGGCGTCATCGCTGCGCCTCTCCCCCCCATAAAATGCGCCGATGCCGTGCCACCACCTGCCGCCCTCGAAACCCCGCTGGCTTGCCGGGTTTCTGCTCTCCGCCGCGCTTGCGGGCTGCGTGGCGACGATCCACCCTGGCGACATCCCGCGCGTCCCCAGCGCGGCCCTCCGTCCCGTGGAAGGCTCTTCCCTGGGTCGCATCTTTGCGGCGCCTATTGACGGGAGAGACTCGCTCTTTGCGCCCCTCGACCGGGGCGACGCGGGCTTCGACGTGCGGCTCGCCCTGGCCACGGCGGCCGAATCCTCGATCGATGCGCAGTCGTACCTCTGGCACGAGGACGGGTGCGGGAGCCTGCTCCTCGACCGGCTCATGGATGCGGCCGACCGCGGGGTGCGAGTCAGGCTCCTGATCGACGGCTTCCGGCTGGAGGGGAACCAGGATCTCGACGGGGCCCTCGACCTCCACCCCAACGTCGAGATCCGCGTGTTCAACCCAGCACTGCACCGGGGGGGCATCTGGAAGGCGCTCGAGCTAGCGGAGAACCTCGAGCGGCTCGACCATCGCATGCACAACAAGCTATTCGTGGTGGACGGCGTCGCCGGCATCCACGGCGGACGCAACGTCGGCGACGAGTACTTTGGCCTTGGGGAAGAGGCTGACCTGCGGGACTTCGACCTCCTCGCTGCGGGCCCGGTCCTCGAGGGATTGTCGAACTCCTTCGACGAATTCTGGAACGGCCCCTTCACCGTTCCCCTGGGCGCCCTCGCCGCGAAAGCCGCGGCCGGCAGCCGCGACCCGATGCACGCGAGTGCTCGCTCTACGTTGCGTGGCCTACACGCCCAGGACCAACGGTTGGAGGCCCGGCGCGCCTACACCAAGGACGATTGGCTGGGCGCGCTTCAGCGCGCCCGGGACCAGATGCTGCCCGGGCGGGCGCAGGTGCTGCACGACGCCGCTGACCTCGCGGCAGAGGGCGCCACCACCATTCTCGGCCGTGCCTTCGAGAACGCAATGGACAGCAACAACGGCGACGTTTTGATCGTGACCGCGTACCTCGTGCCCGACGAGACGCTGCTTCAGCACGTGCGCGCGCACGTTGCGTCGGGCGAGCGCGTGCGCATCCTGACCAACTCCTTCGTCAGCACCAATCAGCCCTTGGTGCACGCTTACTACGCAGCCGCCCGGCCCGCATTGCTCGCCGCCGGAGCGGAGCTCTACGAGCTACGGGGAGACGCCTGGAGTCACGTCCATCACCGATCCCCAGGAAGCCGTGCGCGCAAGCTCGGCCTGCACGCCAAGAGCGCCGTTTTCGGCGACTCGCACGTCCTCGTGGGTTCCCTCAATCTAGATCCACGCTCGATGGAGCTGAACACCGAGCTTGGGGTGTTGATCGAGAGCGCCGAGTTGGCGAAGGTCGTACGCACGTCTCTGGAGAGAGAACTCGAGTCGCGAAACGCATGGCGGGTGCAGCGATCGGAAGACGGCGGCCTGCGCTGGACGACGCAGGGGCTCGAGCTCAACGAGGAGCCCAACGTCGGCGCTGGCGAACACGCCCGCGAGTGGTTCCTCCGACTCTTGCCCCTCAAGGGAGAGGTCTAGCGATGCACCTTCGTCTCCTCCTACTGGCCCTCGGCCTTTCCGCGTGCTCAAGCCTCCCCAGTCCAACGCCTATCGACCCGGTAGGCCACGCCCGACTCACCCTGGACGGGTTCACCCAGGCCAGCGAAGTGGTGGCGAGCCGCCTCCAAACCGCCACCGCTTGGGTTGTTTTCCCAGGCGTTGAAGACGGCCCCGATGGATGCACCCATGAAGGCATCCTCTTTCCTGATTACCCTATCTCTTATATTGCCGTCGCTGCAGGCGCTGTCGGATTGCCTGTCTCTTATACACATCTCCGAGCCCACGAGACTAGGCATGATCTCGT